>JBBSRY010000010.1:0-12790 GCA_038242595.1 Mycobacteriales bacterium | reverse complement strand
TGACAGATCGCGTCCTTCAAGATATCCCGATACGCGGATTCCGCTCGGACCGCACTTTCGACATCGTCTGACAGATCCAGGTTCAAGAGGGTGCCAACAAAGGTCGAGGCCACTTCAGCAGACGACTCGGAAACGACAACCCGGTGGGCAGCCTTGCGTACCCGAACTTGTTCTTCCAGGTGCCGCGCATCAATATCAAGCGGATGAATGGCTGCTTTGTCTGCTCGGTCCCACCAGTCGTAAGTGACGGCCTTCAATAAGTCGAACGATGTTGCCCTGACATAGGCCGTGACCATAGGAAGGAGATGACCATAGCTGGGGCCATCAGGCAGGGTCCCGATATGGCTATCCCAGAAGGTTCGCCGGAATACTTTGTTGCACAACCCCGCATCCTGCAAAGCGATCGACGAATCATCGACGGTGGTGGATAGCCTGTCAGAATCGTGAACCCCTGCTACCCACGCTGGGCGCGTCACCCTACCGTTCCGGTGGCGACGTACGGCGCCGACAGCAAAGTCAGAACCAGTCCGCCGCAGGGTTCGAACCATGAGAGCATACGCCGATGAAGGGACCCTATCCTGGGGATCCACGAAGGTGAGATACCGACCCGTTGCGGCGCCTATCCCGGCATTCCTTGCTCCTCCGGCGTGGCCACCATTGTGGCTGATTACCTTGATACGATCATGGTTGACCGCGAAATCTGAAATGATCTGCGCTGTGATATCCGGGTAACCATGATTGACGATGATGATCTCTAAGTTCTTGAGCTTTTGATCAAGAACGCTGTTGAGGCAAGACGTCAGAGAGTCCGCGGCATTATCGATGGCTATCACCACGCTCAACAAGGGGTGTTTGGAAACCTGCCGGCCACTATTGCCGCGCCCTTTGAGAATGCGTCGCCCAATAGGGGTGCCCTTGATGAAGTTCTTGGCAGGTGCCGGTAGCGCCCTAGAGACGGCAGCCAATGTTGCTCGCAGCTTCGCCATCAAAACCAACCCGGACTCTCCGCTAGCCGCCACAGTCCTCCACTCGCCGTCTCCTTTTTCCATTGATGATGCTTCCAACCGAGAATCCCTGCGGCGCTGTAGGCGGCACGGCGGTTCCTGCCTTCCAACCGCCCCCCGGCTAACGGGATCCTAGCCATCTCCGAGCCTTCTTACGGGCCCGGAGCGGAAGGCTGTGCCAGGGTTTGAGCCTGTCGAGGACTGACCGACTGCGCCGATCCGTCGCCACGATGCTCTGCGGCGTTAGGTTTGCCGTGGGCTTCGGTGGCGGAAACTCCTTCCCCACCGTGATCGTGAATCCCCTACTTCCCTGGGTAAAGTAGCTGGAGACTGGGTGGCCTCCACAGAGACGGACGCCTTCCTGTGGGGATTCGTCGATCTCGGAGTCGGCGGCGATCTCCAGCCGCTTGGTTTGATTGATCCCGAGCGCGGTAGCTTCTGCGTAGAAGTCCCAGCGGCCCGGCGGGAGTGGGCGCCCCGCAGCCACCCGGTCCAGGTCAATGTTCGCCGTGAATGCCCAGCTGAGCCGTTCGCTTTGCGACTGCACCGGGATCCGCCAACGTTCTTTTGAGTTGCGTTGCGATATGTACAGAGCCATGCTGGCTTTCTGTAGTGCCATATTTAGGGTGGCTGCGTCAACCGCACCAACGCGTCTCCTCAATGCTTCATCTGAAGTATCGGCGGCGCTCGAGGACCAGTCGGCCAGCACGACTCTGCCACCGATTGTGAGAATACCATTACGAAAGGCACGCTGATCGAGAGTAGATCTCACCTTCCAGTCTGCGTCGACTTCCGCCAGGGCCACTAGCACATTCAGGTCTCCCACCATAAGGGCGCGGGCCACAGCCTGGCTGCTCATGTTGAGCCCGTTGACCACTCCCTGGTCAAAGTACTGGCGGGCGGTCAGATGAGCTGCATCGACGAGTTCTTGCCGTTCGGATTCGCTGAGCGCGAGGAACCGGTTGCCGGTCAGCCGGCTCACCATTTCGACCCGAAGCCAACGGCGATAAATGGAATTCCGAAGGTCGCCCGCTGAGGTGTGTTCGACTACAACATCAAGCGCTTCCCGAAGGTTTGCAAAGTAGCTGTCCCAGTTAGTCCGGCCAAATCCGGCGTTGGCGGAATCCTCGCGGCGGATATGGTAGTAGCAGGTATAATCGGAATAGACACCGACATTGCTTGCGAGCAGGTAGGCGGTAACCACGAAAAGGTGATCTTCAAGGCGCCGCTTACCCTCAGGAAAGCGGATCTTATTGTGTGTCAGGAAAGTTCGGCGAAAGAGTTTGTGCGGCGTCAAGCTATCCATGATGGGAGCGTTGGCCAACGAGGCGTGTGTTCTGGTCCGCTCAAACAGTCGCTGAGGGACTCCGCGGCCGATACCGGCCATCTTGCCGATCACGACATCAGCGTCATTGAGGATGGCGAAGTCGTACATCCGCGCTAGCGCCTCGTCGCCTAGCCAATCATCGTTGTCACAGAAGAAGACATACTCGCCTTGCGCTGCATCGATCCCCCTGTTTCGAGGACTGCCCGGCCAGCCTGAGTTCTCCTGGTGTATCACCTGAATATTGCCGTGCTCAGCCGCGAGCGCGTCCAATAACCCCGGTGAATCGTCGGTCGATCCGTCATCGACAAAGATGACCTCAAACTGCTCCGCCGGTAAAGTCTGGCGCAACATGCTGTCGATACATGCTTGGATGTACTTTCCAGGGTTGTACACCGGCACGACGACACTGACCTTCAGCATGCCTGGCCAGCCCTCCTACTCCGATGAGACGTGGCGGCGACAATCTGCTCACGACGCCACCTAGTCGAGGACAGTATGTCTGGTCGCCCGGGTGACTATGGCTTGAATGGCCTGGTGGAATCTGTGGGCTCACCGATGGAAGGATAAGGCATGAAGAGACACGAGTTGCTGAGAGGTCTGCACCACGTCATCAGACCACGGACCTATCTCGAGATCGGAGTGAACGACGGGCGCAGCCTGGCCCTATCGAGTGTGCCGAGCATCGCGATCGATCCTGCCTTCAAGGTGACGAGTTCGCTTTGTGGTCCGGTCCAGCTCGAGCGCACCACCAGCGATGAGTTCTTCGCCCGCCCGGCTCCGCTGAAGTTTTTGCCTCGACCGGTCATCGACTTCGCTTTCATCGACGGTATGCACCTGTCGGAATTTGCCTTGCGTGACTTCATGAATGTCGAGCGCTGGACTGCTCCGACCAGCGTGGTGGTGCTGGACGACATGCTGCCGCGGAGCGTGGAAGAAGCCCATCGGGACCGCAAGACCAATGCATGGACTGGTGATGTCTACAAGGTTGTGCAGACCCTGCGGATCTTGCGACCTGACCTCCTGGTTCTTGAGATCGACACCGCGCCGACTGGCACCGCCATGGTACTGATGCCCGATGCCAGATCGACGACCCTTTCGGAGAACTATGACCGTCTCGTTAAAGAGATGGTGGTGCCGGATCCTCAGGAAGTTCCAGCTGAGGTACTGCGGCGACGCCATGTCATCGCGCCCGAGAAACTGCTCAGGAGCGGATTCTGGGGACAGTTACAATCTCTCCGTGCCCGTTCGCGTCGCACCAACCAGTCTGATGTGCGCAAGGCGCTTCACGACGCCGACCTTGCCCGACCCCTTCGCTGACGCTTACCCGAGAGGCAACTATGGCTTCCAACCCGCCCGTACGGCTCCCCTTGAGCTACGTCCGCCGCACAGGTCCGACTATCCATCTTCAACTCCAGCTCGGCGGTAGTGATGCCTTACCAGAGACCGGAAAAGTCAGGCTCGTCAACGGCGGCCGGGTGTTGGAGGGTAGCGCCCGAATCACTGAGAGTGATGTGACTGGCCGGTTGCTCAGTGCCGACATTCCCGCAGGCTCTGTCGACGAGGGTCGCTGGCTGGTACGGGTGGCATTCGGTGCCGACCCCGCCGAGACCGACTTCACAACTGTGGCAGCTCGGGTGCTGATCGCCGCGCCCAACCCGATATCCCTGCTGCTTGGTAAGACGACGCCCGAGGAGGTGCCGGCAGAAAGGTCTGGCCAGGCCGACCCGAATCCTGCGCGGCGTGCCGCTGCAGTACTCGGGAGGGCGGCGGACCGGGTGCTGTCAGAACTGCCGCCGGACAAGGCGCAAGCATCGCGGGAACGGATCCGAAAGACTGTGCGCCGGATCCTGCCTTGATCCAACTGCGAAGGGCTATTGGGTCCCCTTCACGGCCTTCGTCAACGGGCCCAGCAGGTAGGGGGCAAGTGTCCGCGCGTAGGTCTTGGTGATGTGTGACCCATCGAAGTAAACGATCACTCCACCGATGACAGCGGGGCAGTCTTGACCGCGGCAGAAATAATCCGTCAGGTCGATAGTGCTGATCCGTGGGCTGTGCAGCTCCTTGGCCGCTGCGACGAGTGGGTCCCGAGGCAACCAGTCGCTGCGCTTGCCGGCGCAGCTGTCCAGCTGGTCGGGATTCTCGGCGATACAGTCCGGAATGGAATGCCCGGGGAAGGGATTGTCCTGGATGACAAGGACGTTGACACCGGCGCGGTCGAAGGTGTTCAGATAGTCGCGATAGCCCACTTGCCAGCTGCTCTGGCTCTGCTGCGTGGTCTGGCCAACGGCAGGATGGCCGTTGCGGTTGGAATCGACGACCAGGTCGAAGTCACCGTCGACGATCTGTTGCTGCACGGTTTTTGCCCACTTCAGGCATCCTGACTGTTTGGCATCAGTATCCCAGTCAACCGGGGTTGTCGTCGGTGTGCATTCAGACGCGAGGAAGGTGGTGATCTTCCAGTGCTTCTGGTTGGCGATTTCCTGCAGTGCCGGCAGCCAGTGACCGGCGTGCGAGTTGCCCAGCAACGCGATCGACACCTTTCCCTCTCTGTCGCCGAACGTACAGGATCTTGTTGTCGGGAACGGGGGATACACCCAGCATGCGTCGGTATAGGCAGCTGACTTGTCATGAGCTGCCTCCGCAGGCGACGGGACAATGTCATGGTAGGCGACCGGCTTGCATTTCTTGTTACCGGTCATCGCTGCTGCGCCGAAACACGGGTTGTCGCCGGAGAGGGCTTGTTCCAACTGCTGCCGTGCATCTACCTGACGATGCTGGATCTCGGCAATCTGCAGACCGGAAAGTGCAACCACCACGCCCATGGACACAATGGCCAGCCCATACGTTTTCTTGAACGACGGCCGCTTCCTGCCGAACCTGAAGGAGTCCTCCACATACTTCTTGGTCAAAGTGGCGAGGATCAAGCTGGCGACGATGATGGCCGGCTTGCCGAGCCAGCCCAGGTGGCCACCACTCAGTGCAGGCAAGAGGGCGATCATCGGCCAGTGCCACAGGTAGACGGAGTAGGAGATGTCTCCCAACCACTGCACCGGCCGCAACTGCAGGATTCGTGTCGGTGAGACATTTACCGGCGCCGAATAGGCAGCGATCACGGCGACGGAACCCAGCACCGGCAACAGCGCCTGCCACCCAGGGAACGGCGTCTTTCCGCTGTAGGTGAAGGCCGTGACAACGATCGCGGCGAACCCGAGCCAGGCCACCAAGGATGCTGCCATGCCAGCTCTCTGCTGAGTTGATCGCCCCTCCGTACGATGTGCGGCAACAACAACGACAGCGAGGAGGGCCCCGGCTCCCAGCTCCCACATCCGGGTCGGGGTGACGAAATAGGCGCGCGCCGGTTCGGACCAGGTCGCATAAACGGAGTAGGCCAAGGAGACCCCGACAACGCCAATCAGTCCACCCATCACCACCTTCAGCGTGGACACGCCGCGACGACGAGCGACCAAGGCCAAGACCAGTATCAGAACCGGCCAGAAGACATAGAACTGTTCTTCCACCGACAGCGACCAGAAGTGTTGGACCGGCGAGGCTACGTTTTCCGCTGCGAGGTAATCTACCGACGTCTGAGCGAGGCGCCAGTTCTGCACATAGAGGGCCGCTGCCATAACCTCAAGTGCGGTGTTCTCCCATTGTGTTTCCGGAGCCACCAGGCGAGTCGCGACGAGCGTGACGCCCAGCACCAGCAGGGCAGCGGGGAGCAGCCGCCGGATCCGCTTTGCCCAGAAGTTGGCCAGATCCTTCCCGCTCACCGGAACCCGCGAGATGAGGTGAGACGTGATCAGGAAGCCGGAGATGACAAAGAAGACGTCGACGCCGGCGAAGCCGCCGCCCAGCCGGTTCGGCCACAAGTGATACAGCAGAACCATGGAGACAGCCACGGCTCTCAGACCCTGGATATCAGCTCTGAATCGAGTCTCCTTCGGTGCCGTCTGTCCGGTCGTTGACCGTTGTCCGTCGAGTTTGGCGCCTCTGTTCACACTCGCGAACTCAGTATTTGTAGCCACAAATTCATGGTTCATACCCGCGAATTCAAGCCTGGCTTGATGGCAACGCGTCCTCTGTTCACTCTTGTCAGCATCAGGGGCTCATCCGTGTCAGCAAGAAATTCGTCGGTTGCGTCCTTGGAGCCTTGCCAACTGCCATAGTCGTCGAGGATGAGCACGCCACCTGGGACGAGTCTGCCGTACAAGTGCGTCAACTCATGTCTCGTTGATTCGTACCAGTCGGTGTCTAGCCGCAGGATGGCTATCTGGTCAGGCGCTTCATGGGGAATCGTGTCCTCTACCTTCCCGGGCACGTAGTGAAGGCGCTCAGGCGGGTAGTTGACCGCCTCGAAGCCCTGCTTCACATCCTCCAGTGATGCTGGAGCCCAGATCGGTGCCGTGCCCTTCGCCTTCGTGGAGAGTACCTCCCCGGCCGGTTTCTTGACCCAGATGTGCATGTCTCGATCTGTCGGCTCAGTCATCCCGGTGAAGGTGTCAAACAAATACAGATCACGTTCCCGGCTCGAAAGCCGATCAAGCATGTAGGCAACCGAGAGCATCGATCCTCCGCGCCACACACCGCACTCGACGATGGCACCGGGAATCGCATACCGCTCTACGTACTTGACGGAATGAATGAGAAGGTTTGTCTTCTCATGCCCGGTCATCGTGCGACTGCTGACCAGTGGCCAGACTGCTCGCATGTCGTCGTCGTAGTCCGCGGGCAGTTTCGCCACCGGTTTGGGTTTGGGTTTAGTCAGCGCCTCAATCCGGGCAACCTGCTCACCGATCCTCGACGCCTGATCTGCCAGCTGAGCCGTCAGGTCATTGAGCCGTCTCCGATGTGCGGCAGCGTCCCGTTCCCGGGTCGCGGCTCGGGCTTCCAGCAGCTTAATCGTGGTCGCCTTCACTAGCTGGTGGCCGGTCAGCTCGCTGAGTATCCGGTTCACACTTTGTTTCAAGCTCATTTCCAGATGATGACACTTCGGCAGGTCAGACGCCCAATCGTCTCCACGACGAGCAGCACGCCCCTGAGTCACCGATGGCTTGGCGATCTCTGCGTTCGGTGTGCACTGGGCACACGATTTGATCGTCGCCGCCACAGCCGTCGCGACGAAACGCACAATCCTGACCACCGACCGTAGCGGGCACTTCGACGACTCACCTGGCGTCGACTGTCTGCTGGTGGGGTAACCGCCCCACACCGAGAAGTGCGGCAAACATCTATCGCGACGAGCCCGGAGCAGCCGCCAGACGATACAGTCTGCCGGTGACCAAATTGCGTAATGTGGCCGTCGTCCTGGCCGGTGGAACCGGCACCCGGGTCGGATTGAGCATCCCCAAGCAGCTGATCAAGATTGCCGGCAAGCCGATCATCGAGCACACCATTGCCGCGCTGAACGCGTCGCCGCTGATTGACGAGATCCTGGTGATGATGGCACCCGGCCATCTCGATCCGGTCCGGGCCATCGTGAAGAAGGGCAGCTACCACAAGGTCAGCCGGATCCTGGAGGGTGCCGGCACCCGCAACGACACCACCGCTGCGGCACTGACAGCACTGGGCGACGAGGAGTGCAACCTGATCCTGCATGATGCCGTCCGGCCGCTGGTCTCCCAGACCATCATTACCGCCAATGTCGAGGCGCTGGCCACCTATCGGGCAGTGGATACCGCGATCCCCTCGGCCGACACGGTGGTCCAGGTTGATCCAAAGCGGGACATCATTGCCGACGTACTGCCCCGGCACCTGCTCCGTCGCGGCCAGACCCCGCAGTCCTTCAAGCTCTCCACCCTGCGTGCCGCCTATGCCAAGGCGGCCAAGGATCCGTACTTCACCGCCACCGATGACTGCACCGTGGTGCTGCGCTACCTACCCGACGTGCCGATCGCGGTGGTGGCCGGGCACGAGCGAAACATGAAGGTCACCGAGCCGATCGACGTCTACATCGCCGACAAGCTCTTTCAGCTCACCTCCGCCGACACGCCGGCCTCGTTGAGCGATGAGCGGTACCGCGAACTCCTGGACGGCAAGACGCTCGTCGCCTTCGGCGGCTCGTACGGTATTGGCGGCGACATCGTCGAGCTGGCCCGCAAGTACGGCGCGAACGTCTATGTCTTCTCCCGCTCCTCGACCAAGACCCACGTGGACCGGCGCGAGGACATCACCGCTGCGGCCAAGGCCGTGCTGGCCGAGGCTGGGCGGGTCGACTATGTAGTCAACACCGCCGGCGTACTGCCGCTCGGCGAGCTTGCCCAGACGAGCGAGGAAACGATCTATGCGGCCACCGAGGTGAACTATCTCGGCCCGATCTTCATTGCCCAGGAGTTCTATCCGCACCTGGCGAAGACCCGCGGTTCGCTGCTGCTCTACACGTCCTCCTCCTACACCCGCGGCCGGTCGGGCTACTCGCTGTACTCCTCGGCCAAGGCGGCCGTGGTGAACCTGACCCAGGCACTGTCGGATGAGTGGGCCGGCACCGGGGTCCGGGTGAACTGCGTCAACCCCGAGCGCACCGGAACCCCGATGCGGACCAAGGCTTTCGGGGAGGAACCCCCCGGCACCCTGTTGGCATCGATGGAGGTCGCCCACAAGTCGATGGACGTGCTGCTGTCCAGCCAGACCGGGCACATCATCGACATCCGCCGCCAACACGGGCCAGCCGCGCTCGGGAACGGTTGAGTCTCAACGTCGAGGCTGTCCGAGCACGCCAGTTCGGGAAATCCGCCCGGACATCGAAGATCAACCCGTGGGTCTTTGGACCCGAAAGGTGCCTGAGCTGGCTACGACCGGCCAGCTGTCCACTGTCCGAGCTGATGCGCGGCTGAACTCGTCCCGGTAGCCGAACCGAGCAACGATGGTGACGGTACCTGTTCGGAAATAGTCCAGTGCGAAGGTTTGCCAGCGACGGTTTCTCCAGAGCGGCCCTGGCTTGACCAGCGGCGGATGAAACTGTGCGCCCGAGACGTCAACGAGGAGAGGGCACCCTCGGTCGAGGTTCCGGCCGAGAACGTCCAACTGGAACAGCACATCTGGACGGTCGGCGGTAACGCAGCCCTTGAGGGTGCGGACAGCCGGAGCGAGGTCCGCGGCTGGGAAGCGTGCACCGAAGCGTTGCTCCGGAAGGGTCGATGCGTAGCAGGCCAGGCTGGCGATCAGGACCACATTCAGAGCGATTATCGCCCGCCGGTACCGAGCCGCATTTCCCCGGCTGACCCGCCCTGCCAGGATGGCAAGACGACCGCTGGCAGCCCCGATGATCAACGCTGCCGGCACAGCAACCAGAGCCCCGTAGTGCGGAAACGTCGAAGGGGCGCTCAGCACGATGCCTATGCAGGTCATCATCACAACTACCCAAAACCGAGCCCGACGAACGGTCAACGCCAACAGAAGACAGGCAGCGAAGAGGAGAGTGACGGTGATAAGGAGGGACCCGAACGATCGCTCCGGGGAGAACGGGGTGAGCCCGGTGAGAACAATCAGTCGCCCGACAAGACCGGCCACTCGGTCACGCCCCAGCTGATCGGATACGACCATCAGCCACATCAATCGCGGAGCGGCGGCAAAGAAGGGAAGACACACCGCCACACAGACCGCCGCACCGCCGCAGAGGAACCAGCCCGCCCGGCGGCCGTGACCGAGCAACATCGCCAGCGCGATGATGACCACCACGGGTAACACCCAGATCTTGATGGTCAGGGAGAGCCCGAGTACGGCGCCGGCAATGAAGAGCCGATGACGGGACAGGCGGGAGGCACTGGCAGACGGGACAATGCACAGCAGACTGATCACCAGCAACGTGTTCTGGGGTCCCTCCAGCAAGGTGCTTCTTTCCACGTGCGCGGCCGGCCAGAACACTGCATAGAAGAGGCCGCCAATGACAGCCGCGGTGGGATGGATCGGTCGGAGCAACCACATCACCAGGACGGCGGTCAAACTTCCGACCAGCATCGCAGCCACTCGGGCGATGGCGAAGGCGGTAGGATCGCCGATCAGCTGCCCGAGGCCGGCGAAGGGCACCAGCAAGAGAACGATGCCGGGAGGGTGCAGGAAGAGAAAGTCCCGGTAGGGCAGCAGTCCGTGGGCCAGGCCGACCGCGGCAGCGAAATGAACTCCGTCATCGTAGTTACCGATCCCGTACAACCCGCCACCCCGCAGAACCGGGATGAGTCGAAAGAGCAGCGCAATAACGAATACCAGAACGGCCGCGGGAAACCAGCGGGCTCTTCTGGCCTGCGCTCGCGTTGAGCCCAACAGCGAAGGTGAAGTGATGCCGTCTCCGATCGAGCCTGTCAAGATGGCGAGCCGAGTGTGAGGCTGACGATGATATAAGAAGGTTTGGATCTTTTCGCCCCTGCCACTCAGATAGCGTCGGCCCATTATCCGGTGATCGTCGAGTGTGCTCACAAAGCCAGCAGCCTCGGTCTTCAGCGGCTGCTCAGGTTTGCCCGTCTAGCCTTTGAGGATGGCACTCCGGATGGACGAACCGACGGTCAGTGTCATCATCCCGACCTACAACAGCCGGGCGCTGCTGGCCGAATGTCTCGACTCCCTCGCTCGCCAGACGTTACCCCAGGACCAGATCGAGGTCCACGTCATCGACGATGGTTCCTCCGACGACACGTGGGACTACCTGCTCTCCCGGAAACGCGACTGGCCGAGCCTGAACATCTCCTGCCAACCCAACAGCGGCGGTCCCAGCGCGGGACGAAACCGCGGCATCGAGGCCGCGAGCGGGCGCTACCTGTATTTCCTGGACGCCGACGACTGGCTGGGCGACGACGCCCTCCGACGGCTGGTGGAGGCGGCCGAAACCCATGGCTCAGATATCGTCCTCGGCCGCAGCAAGGGGGTGGGTCGGAGCGTCAACATCGCCACGTTCACCCAGACGGTCTATGACGCCGACCCCATCGACGACCACGCCTGGCGCATCTTGGCACCCAGGAAGCTGTTTCGCGCCTCTCTGATCGAACGCCTGCAGCTCCGGTTTCCCGAAGATCAGGTCCAAGGCGAGGACCAGGTCTTCGTGGCGGCCTGCTACTTCGCGGCCAGCAAGATCAGCATCCTGGCCGACTACGACTACCACTACCTGCGCGGGCGGCCTGGCCGGGAGAACCTCTCCAAACAAGCCCAGACGCTCCACAACAAGCTGCTCACCAGCACCCGGATGACGGAGTTGATCGTCGCCAACACCGAGCCGGGGCCGAGACGTGACGCCTTTCTGCGTCGGGTGCTGCTGCTAACCCTGGCTCCTGCCTTCGGCGGGATGTTCGCAAAGGCACCACGGACCGAGCAGGAAGAGTTTTTGTCGATCATGAAGAGCACCGTCCTCCCGCACCTCTCCACTGGCGTGCTCGCCAAGGCGAAAGACCCGGCTCGGTTACGGCTGCTGACTGCCCGACGTGGATCCGTTGACGAGGTGCTCTCGCTGATCGGCTATCTCGGTGCCGGGATGGAACTGGTGATTGAGGACGACCGGGCGCGCTTTGACCTACCAGAAGATGTAGCCGCACTCTTCGGTGACTGCCCGCCGGAGCCTTCCTGGCAACCTCCGGTACCGAAGCCGAACCCCCCGACAACCTCTCCGAACCCTCCGGTCCGCCCTTCTCGCCGGGCGCTGAAGAAGATGCCGCCTCCGGTACAGAAGATTATCCGCCGGGGAGCCAACGCCGTACGGAAGCTCAAGACCAACCGGTCCTGAGGTGCGAACCGGTGGCTGTCTCCATGGGCGACCGAGAAGCAAAATGGGGCTCTCCCAGGGATGTGTGCCGCTGGCCACGTCTGACACGCCGGGTACGGTTTATCGGGACTGGCGGCTGGCCAGCATCCACGCACCTATATCGGTGTGGCTGACACGCCGGCCTGTTCGGGAGGCGGTGGGCACCAACCGGGGTGATGGCGGCGCGTCCCCGCAGCGTCAGTGCCCGGGCTGAGCCGGAGCATCACCCTCGTTCAGCGCGACCAGCGCTTGGCCATAGGGTTCCCCCAGGTTGCGCGTTTCGATTATGGGCTGATGACTCCATCCTCATTTTTTTTCTTCCCCTGATCTTGCGCAAGGCACCTCCTTCAGGATACAATCGAACGTAAGTTCGAGTGATTCCAAAGAGGGTGCCGCAGTGACTGCACAGCTCGATCAGCCGGTCGATCACTGTGGCGTGCCCTCGCCGGCTCCTTACCCGGTTGATCCGCAGGCTGACTCGTGGATGGGCTTGGATGATGAGTTGCTGGAGTTGTTGGCGGAGCCGGGTATGTCGGAGGAGGATGTGTTTCATGCCCTGGTGCCGGAGATCGTGGCGTCCTGGTCGCTTTACGATCAGTATCTGTGGAGCCAGCTGGTCATCTTCGGTCAGTGTCTTGAGCTACCCACGGTGGAGGAGGGCTGGCACGGTGTTTCCCGGCTCGCTCCGCGGCCGCTGGGCGGGGTGACAGGGGTGTGTGGCCCGGTGCTGGCGGGTCG
>JBBSRY010000009.1:0-13239 GCA_038242595.1 Mycobacteriales bacterium | reverse complement strand
TGGCCGCCGGTGATCGACGATTGGCCCAGGTGGTGCTGACTTTGACCGGAGAGTCGGAGTCGAACGGCTTCGTGAACAGCCACCCGATGGCGCACCACCGGATCTTTCCCGGAATTGGGCGGCGTGCTCCGGATGCCTACGCCGAACTCATCGAATCCGGCGCCAGTGAGTTTGCCGGCGGGCAGTCCTGGCGAGGCGATGTGGAACTCGAGCTTTTCCCGTCCCCCACCGAAGAATTGGCCGACCTAAACGTCGAGGAAATCATTGGCGGGTACTACCGGCAGGTCGGGGTGACCTGGGACGGCGGAAACTCGCTGGAAAAACTCTCGCCGTAGTCGGCGTCGCCTGCACCGCGAGGTGGCGCCGGCCTTGACCCACACCGCCTGGCATAATACGTTTGGCCCCGAACGAGTTTCTGGACAGACCGTTGCATACGCGTGATCGGAGCCCCATGAACACCGCGATTGTCGAAGGTGTCAGGGTCGACACCCGTCATTGGATCGGCGGCGCCCGGGTCAGCTCTAGCCGCACCTTCACCGACATCAGCCCGATCGATGAAACCGCGATCGCGGAAATCGCCGCCGGCAGCCAGCCCGAAGTAGACCGGGCCGTCCAAGCCGCACGTGCGGCCTTCCCCGCCTGGGCCGCGCTACCAGCGCAGGAACGCGCGTCGATTCTGCATCGGATAGCAGATGAGATAGACCATCGCGTCGAAGATCTGGCGGTAGTGGAAACTCGGGATAACGGGTCGCTGCTGCGCTCGCATCGACGCGGGGTGATGCCAAGGGTCGCGATGAACTTCCGGTTCTTCGCCGACCAACTGGTCGAATTGAGGCATCCGGACCGGCACATTCGTCACCATCGGGAGCGCATCGGCTACGAGCCCGCCGGAGTGGTTGCCGTCATCACGGCCTGGAACGCACCCCTGATGTTGGCCAGTTGGCGAATCGGTCCGGCGCTGGCCGCCGGCAACACAGTGGTACTCAAACCACCGGAGTGGGCGCCGCTGACCGCCTCTGTTCTGGCCGACATCACCGACGCGGCCGGCCTGCCGCCCGGTGTTTTCAATGTGGTTCAAGGCACCGGGCTTTCAGCCGGTGCACCGCTCACCGCGCATCCGGATATCGATCGGATCGCCTTCACCGGATCGGTCCCCACCGCCGGGGTGGTCGCCGCCGCTGCAGCACCGAATATCGTGCCGTTGTCCTTCGAACTCGGCGGCAACTCACCACTGGTAGTTTTCGATGACGCCGACATTGACCTCGCGGTTTCGCTGGCCGTAGAACAGTTCGATAATTCCGGTCAGGTCTGCCTCGGCGCCTTCCGCATTCTGGTGCAGCAGGGCATCGCAGACAGATTCGGCAAAGCTGTCCTGGAAGCGGCAGCCAAGATCATCCAGGGTGATCCCCGCAGCGAGGACACCGATATCAGCTGTCTGATCAGCCGCGCCCACTTGGAAAAGGTGGATGGCTTTGTCCAGCGCGCGAAGTCAGCCGGCGCCAGGGCCGTGCTGGGCGGGAGCCCCAATCACGAGCTGGGCGGCCTGTTCTACCAGCCCACCATCCTGGTGGACGCCCAGCCCGGTAGTGAAATTCTCACCGAAGAGGTCTTCGGCCCGGTACTGACCATTCAGACCTTCGCCACCGAAGCGGGAGCCATCGAGATGGCCAACAACACCCGCTTCGGTCTGGCCGCCACCCTGGTGACCGGTGATCGTGATCGAGCCGAGCGGGTCAGCGCCCGTCTCGACGCCGGAACAGTCTGGGTGAATTGCTTTTTCGTCCGCGACCTCGGCGCCCCCTTCGGCGGCAACGGCCATTCGGGTATCGGCCGCGAGGGCGGCCTCTGGTCATTCGACTTCTACTCCAATATCAAGAACTCGGTCTTTGCACCCACTGGCTGGGCCGACAAATCCGAGACCACACCAGAGCCAAGCACGACAACGCACGGAGGCGCAGATCATGGGTGAAGTGGTGGGGGCCGGCCTGATCGCCCATGTTCCAACAATCGTGCTCCCGGAAGACATCCGGCGTGAGCTCAACCACGGCCAGGACAGCTCTCTGGTGTCCGGACTACATCAACTTCGTCGTGAGGTCTTCGACACGGTCGACTACGACACCGTGGTTGTGCTGGATTCACATTGGGCCACCACGGTCGAGTTCGTGGTGACTGCCCAGAATAGAAGGGCCGGACTCTTCACTTCCGAGGAACTGCCGCGCGGCATGTGCCGTCGTCCGTATGACTTTGTCGGCGACCCAGAACTGGCCAGGGCCATCGCCGCTTGTGGGCCGGATCACGGCACCTGGATCACCGCAATCGACGACGACCACCTGCCCATCTTCTACGCAACCACCAACCCCTGGGAATTTCTGGGGCAGGGTTTGCCGGACAAAAAATGGATCTCCATCGGGGTCTGCCAGACCGCCGATATGGAGGACAACCTCCGCCTGGGGCGCGCGCGGGGTGATGCCATCGCCGCCAGCGACCGCAGGGTCATGTTGATCGCCTCCGGCGCGATGAGTCACACCTTCTGGCCGTTGCGCCAGATCCGCGATCACGAATCCGCCGGTGTCGAACACATTTTTACCCCAGCTGCCGCTGCCGCCGATTTCCAGCGGCTCGACTGGTTCGCCGATGGCGATCATGCCCGTGTCCTGAACACCATGCCCGAGTTCTACAAGTTCAAGCCGGAAGCCAGATTCGCTCATTACCTGATGATGATCGGAGCACTCGGTGAATCTGATTGCACGGCAAAATCCCGGATGTACGGTCAGTACGAGAACTCGGTCGGGACCGGCCAGGTCCACCTCTGGTTCGACCGTCCCGAAGGTGGCTTCCCCCGCCCGCACCTGACCGACCTCGCCGGAGCTACCCGATGACCGAATATCGCCGGATCCTGTTGGATGGCAATGTGGTCGAGGTGGAGCGCGACGGTGACGACTTGGTTGCCGGCGACGGTCGGCGGGTGCCAACTCGCAGTGCCCAACACCTGTGTCCCGTTGAACCGGGCAAGATCATTGCCGTCCACCTGAACTATCGGAGCCGGGTGGAAGAGTTCGGCATCACGCTCCCAGGCTCCCCCACCTATTTTCAGAAGCCCACCAGCAGTCTGAACGCGCACGGTGGCGCCGTGGTGCGGCCCAGCGGATGCAAATGGCTCAACTACGAGGGCGAGATTGCCATCGTGATCGGAAGAACAGCACGCAATATCTCACCGGCGCAAGCGGGCCGGCACATTCTCGGCTATACCATTGCCAATGACTATGGTCTGCACGATTTCCGGGATACCGACGCCGGCAGCATGCTGCGGGTCAAGGGTTCCGACACCCTGTGCCCACTTGGCCCTGGGCTGGTGACCGACTGGGATTTTCACCGCAAGGCCATCGAAACCAGAGTTAATGGTGAGGTGAAACAGCATGGCAGCACCGCGGAAATGCAATGGGACATGCACTATCTCGTTGCCGATATTGCCCGCACCATCACGCTTCACCCTGGCGACGTACTGCTCTCCGGCACGCCCGCCACCTCCAGGACGGTCTACCCCGGTGACGAAGTCGAAGTCGAAGTGGAAGGTCTGGGAATCCTGAGCAACCACATCGTCGAGGGTCCGGAACAGATTCGAAGCGATATCGGTGCCCAACCGACCGAAAGCGAAGAAGTACTCTCCACGGCCCTGGGGGGAGATTGGGAGTTTCGAGGAATCCGGGCACCCCGCCGTTAGGCGATCCAATATCAGTGCCCGGCCGGCACAGGAAGGCAACATCATGCGTTTCACCGTCGATCTGAAAAAGTGCCAGGACCACGGACAATGCGTTTATTCCGCGCCCTCCCTCTTCGCCCTGGATGACCTCGGCAAACTCACCTACCGCGAAGAAGCCACCGATGTCTACGAGTCCGAAGATGTCGATGAGGATCTTCGGGACGATCTGGAGGAGGCGGCGGACGTCTGCCCGATGCAGGCCATCGAAGTTTTGGACTGACCGGTGGTCGAATCCCTCGACCCTCACCTGGTGGTGGTCGGCGCATCGATGGGCGGGATGCGCGCCGCAGAAGCCGCTCGCAAGGCGGGATTCCGTGGGGCAATTTCGGTCGTCGGCGACGAACCCCATATGCCCTACAACCGGCCGCCACTGTCGAAGAAGGCATTGACCGGTGACCAGGATCTGGATTCGCTGATTTTCCGGGTCCCCCGCGCTGCCGCGGATGTGGTCTGGAAACTCGGTACTCGGGTGCTGACCGCAGATCTGGCCGGCCGGAGACTCCGTACCGATCACGGTGAGACCATCCAGTACGACGGGTTGATAGTTGCCACCGGGTTACGGCCGCGACGGCTCGCCATTCCCGGCCCGGCCGGCGGCCGGTATGTCATCCGGACGCTCGAGGACGCCCGGAAAGTCCGAGACCTGCTCAGCCCTGGCGTCCGGGTGGTGATCATCGGGGCCGGCTTCATCGGGTGCGAGGTGGCCGCCGGCGCAGTCGGACTCGGCGCCCGGGTGCGGATCGTCGCGCCGGAACCGGTTCCGATGCAACGCCCGCTGGGTGATGTTCTTGGTCTTGCCCTGCAACAGCGGCATGAAACACGTGGTGTGATCTTCCATCTCGGCAGGCTGCCCATCAGATTCACCGGCGACAACACGGTCACCGGAGTCGTTCTGGACGACGAATCCGAACTCGCTGCCGATCTGGTGGTGGAGGCCGTTGGTTGTACACCCAATGTGGAATGGCTGCAGGGCAATGGGCTTGATCTCACCGACGGTGTCAGGTGCGACAACTTGATGCGGGTCCAGGGCCGCGCCGATCTGGTCGCCTGCGGGGATATTGCCAAGTTCCCCAATTTGCTCTTCGACGATGTGGCCCGCCGGGTTGAACACTGGACGATGGTCACCGACACCGCCAAACGAGCCGGCAAAACAATCGGCGCACACCTGGCCGGCAACGAGCCGGACAGCACCAAGTTCGCTCCGGTACCGACATTTTGGAGCGATCAATATGACATGCGCATTCAGTCCTTCGGCGCCGTCGGCCTCGGACAGCACGATATCCGGGTCCTGGAGGGATCGCTGGACGCCGATGTAATTCTCGGATATCACCGGGATGAGGTCCTGGTGGGAGTGGCGATGATCGGCTTCGGCGGTAACCACCGGATCTACCATGACCAAATCGCGTCGCTGGCCACCCGAGCGCTGCGATGAGAGCCAGCCAGCAGGGGTCAGCTGAAACCGTTGAACAGCGGCGGTAGCACGAACAGCAGGGTGGTGGACCACGTCACGTGAGTCAGGATCGGTGCCAGGATGCCACCGGATGAGCGGCGTTCCAGACCCAGCACCACACCAAGGGTGGCGGCCGCAAAAATTAGCATCGGGTTGCCGGTCGCCAAGGTGACAAGGGCGTAGATCACCGTCGAGAGCAACACCGGGCGCGATCTGCCGATCGCGGCGTACAGCGCACCCCGGAAGAAGATCTCCTCGGCAATGCCATTGATGAAGGTGATCACAGCAACCAACGCCAGTGAACCGAATCTGGCGTGGGCCAACACATTTTCGGTGTAGTCCCGCAGCGGCGGAATCTCCCGCACGATCAGTGCTCCGACCACAAATATGCCAGATGCCAGCAGACCCAGCAGGATAGGGGTGACGACCGGTCGACGCAGCGATTCGCGAAAGGCTATGCGGCCCAAATGAAGTGGTCCGGAGAGCAGCCCGCCGATCACCCAGACCGCCGCCAGCCCAAAGGTAAGCGGATAAAAAGCCACATCTCCGGGTCGAACGGCCAGCGAGATCCCCAGCAGGGTGGCCCCGATGACGAGAACTATCGCTACGACGATCCGGCGTCGTCGAAACTCACTATCCGGTTGGGTGTGGTCGCGTTCCACAACATCGATCAGGGCCGGCCGTACGTACTTGGCCAGTCGGGTGGACCAGGAGGACATCGTCAGGAATTGCTCTCGGCTGAGTTCGGAGCCGCATCCTTCTCGGCATCCGCGACGGGGGTATTTTGAGCTGCCTTTTTCGCGGCCTGCTCCTGCCCTTCGGCGCGTTTGCGGTCAGCCAGCGCGAGTCGCACCGAATCCTCGTACGTCATGAGCTCACCCGGGACGATGCTGCGGATTGCGTCGTCCTTGACCACAACCTCGTTGGTCATCGAGTCCACCAGATTACGGGCGGTAGTGGTGTCCACATCGGTGACCAGGGCCAGCCATCGCGAGGACAATCCTGGTGTCAACAGCGGCACGGTGAAAATCGGCAGGGTCCGATCATTCTGGACCACTGCGGCGCGGCGCAGCATATCCCCGTACTTCATCGCTTCTGGGCCACCAACTTCGAAGACCATGTTTTTCGCCTCGTCCCGGCCCATCACGCCGACCAGATAACGAATCACATCCGGTAACGCGATGGGTTGAGTCTTCGTATTGACCCATCGCGGCGCGACCATGGCCGGAAGATGGTCAACCAGTTGCCGGGTGATCTCCCAAGAAATACCGCCGTGCCCGACTACCACTGCAGCTCGCAGCACGGTCAGCGGAACTCCGGCCGCACCCAGCAGGTGTTCGACATTGCGGCGCGACCGTAGATGCGCGGACAGCGTTCCGTCATCATCGCCCAATCCGCCGAGATAAATGATCTGCGAGACACCGGACGCGGCCGCAGCGTCACCGAACGCGGTGGCCGCTTCTGAATCCTTGTCCTCGAAGTCGGCCGATTCCAGCGAATGCACCAGGTAGTAGGCGACGTCGACGCCCTCGAGCGGGGCGATCAGGCTTTCCGGATCACTGACATCACCGGCTACCGCGGTGCCGGCGCCGTCGTACTCGTCCGGTTTGCGGGTCATCGCCCGCACATCGTGACCGGCGTCGACGAGGGCTTGCGTCAGGTGGGAACCGATGAATCCGGACGCACCCGTGACCAGAATTCGTTTACCAGACATTTCAGGCTCCATTGCTTGGTGCTACCCGGGTGCCGGTGTGAGCAAACGCGGTTGTGGAGCAACTCACCGAATGAGCTACTGACCTGTCCTACTTGTAGCGGTGGTTCTTTTCCGAATGCCCGGCCGGACGTGAACAACTTTTGCCGCCCATACTTCGATGGCCGCACAGTTCGGCCGCCACCTCTACTGGCGCATCATTGTCGGTGGATGCATCGGCGGTGGCGGGTTCGGCATCCGGGACCACATAGAGCGCCGGGGCGTCGTTTTTGGCTTTCGGGGACGATCTGCGGGCCGGTACCGACTTTTGAGCCGGTGCGGTGGATTGCGCCGAGTCCGGAACAACGGCAACGGGTTTGCCGGCAATTTTGGTACCCGAGGCACTGGCGGCTGCATATCGGGCCTCACGGAGCGCCCTCAGCGCATCGACTTTGCTCATCGCCACAGCTTAGTTGCTGATCCGATGACGCCACCGCACGGCCGATTCGGGGGCAATGGTTAGGTGAAGGGATGGACCTACGAATCATGACCGAACCGCAGCAGGGTGCCAGTTATCAGGATCTCCTGGGAGTGGCTCAGGCCACCAGGGCCGCTGGATTTTCGGCCTTCTTCAGATCTGATCATCTGCTGGTGATGGGTGATGGGTCCGGATTGCCCGGCCCCAGTGATGCCTGGATAACCCTGGCCGGGTTGGCCCGCGACGTACCAGATATTCGCCTTGGCACCCTGGTGAGCTCGGCCACCTTCCGACATCCCAGCATGTTGGCGATGGCGGTGGCCAATGTGGACGAGATGTCGGGCGGCCGGGTTGAACTGGGCCTGGGCAGCGGCTGGTTCGAGGCCGAACATCTGGCCTATGGCATCGAATTCGGAGAATCCTTCGGCGAAAGGTTCGATGTGTTGTCCGAACAGCTGGAAATCATCACCGGACTCTGGGCCGGCGAAGTCGGCGCCACCTTCGACCACGATGGCGTTCACTATCAGCTGCGGGGCGCTCCGGGATTAGCCAAACCTGTGCAGCGTGCTCCCTCGGGCCGACCGGCGGTGCCGCTGGTGATCGGTGGTCACGGGCCCAAGCGCACGCCCGCCCTCGGCGCCAAATACGCCACCGATTTCAATGTTGCGTTCTCCGATCTGGAGGTCACCGTGGCGCAGTTCGAGCGGGTGCGGCAAGCGGCCACCAAGATCAAGCGAGATCCGGCCGAGATCACTTACTCAGCCGCTCAGGTCTTGTGCGTGGGAAGCGATGAGACACAGTTCCGCCGCCGCGCCGAAGCCATCGGTCGGGACCCGGCGAAGATTCGGGATGAGGGGATCGCCGGAACAATAGCCGAAGCCGTTGACAAACTCGGTCGCTGGGCCGAAGCCGGCGTGCAGCGGGTCTACTTGCAGGTTCTTGACCTGCAGGATCTGGACCACATTGGCGAGACCGGCGCACAGGTACGGTCCCAGCTGGGCTGACCGGCCAGGTCCGGATGTGTCAACCCAGCCGGAAGCGAAGTTTTCCGCCCGGACGGATCTGGGCAGCCATGTCGATATCGGCCCGGAGCACTACCCCGATCACCGGATAGCCCCCGGTCACCGGGTGATCGGCCAGAAATATTATCGGCAGCCCGGTGGGTGGGATCTGAATGGCCCCAGGGAGCACGCCCTCACTCGGCAATTCCCCGACCCGCTCCCGCGTGATGGCCGCGCCACCGAGCTTCATGCCGATCCGATTGCAATCCGGGGTGACGGTCCACTCCTGGGCCAACAGTGTTTGCACCGCCGCCGGGCTGAACCAATCATCTCGTGGCCCCAGCCGAATTCGCAGAACCGCAGTTGACAGGTAACCCCCGGGCTTCACGTCGGGCTGCGCGGGACGCTTCGAATTCCATCGTCGGGGAAGATCCATCCCGATCCAGAGTTGGGTGCCAGTGGACAGGGGTTCCGGTCCAAGTCCGGACAATGTGTCGGTTGCCCTCGAACCCAGCGTCTTCGGGGCATCGATTCCGCCGGCAACGGCGAGGTAGCTACGCAGTCCGGACGTGGGCCGACCACAGTCCACCTGCTCCCCCGCGGCAAGGAGGAATGGCGCACCCCAGGGTCTTTCGGTCTTGCCCCCATCCACCCCGATCACCCGAACCGGCAATGGGGCTCCGGCCCCGGCAACCGAGACCGAATTGCACGCCCCGGTGAGTCGCAACCGAAGACCGCCGAAGGTCATCTCAACCCCGGCCGCATCAGTGGGGTTGCCTACCAGGGCATTGGCCATGCTCAGCCCGCCCCGGTCGGCGGCGCCTGAGGTGCTCACTCCGATGCCGGCATACCCGGGACGCCCGAGATCCTGAACTGTGCTCAGCGGACCTGGCCGCACCACCATGAACCCAGGTTTCCTCATCTGGAAACCCGAACAAACTCCACGAGAATCCCCGGCACGAAAAGTGCTGGCGGATTCCGTTTGTCATCCCACAGCACGGCCTGGGTCCGACCGATCAACTGCCAGCCCCCCGGCGAAGCCTGCGGGTACACCCCGGAAAACTCACCGGCCAATCCCACTGAACCCGCAGGAACCTTCGTCCGCGGATCCTGCCGTCGCGGCACTACGAGTGCGCTATCCCCTCCGGCCAGATACCCGAACCCGGGCGCGAAACCGGAAAAGGCCACCACCCACAGTGTTTGGGTGTGGGCTCGGATCACCTGCGGCACGCTCAGCCCGGTGAGTTCGGCAACCGCACCGAGATCCGGTCCGTCGTAGACCACCTCGATCTGGACAGGAGCACTTGGGTCCCTCGAGGTGATCGGCGAATTCAGGTCACCAAGTGACGGTAATTGCGCTGACACCGCCCCTTGTTCAACCTCGGGATCCAGCCGAATCAACACCGTCCTGGCAGCCGGAATGAGCTCTGCCTGCCCGTCGACCGGGTGTGTTTGCAGCCATTCACGCAGTGCCATCGCTGTTTTCAGGTCCGCACACTGGACGAGGATGCCCTGGTCGCCATAGGGCAACACCCTGAGCTCAGGCATCGCGCCTTGATCCGGCGAAGGATTTCAGCTCAATACCGCCTGCGCGCAGAATATCCCGGACGGCAGCGGCAATAGCTACCGCACCCGGGGTGTCGCCGTGCACACAGATCGAGTCGGCGGTCATCGGGATGACTATGCCGTCGTGGGCCACGATCTCGCCGTCAGTCACCAAGCGGCTCACTCGCTCGGCGACCTGGATCGGATCGGTCAGCAGCCCGCCGGGCAGTCGGCGGGAGAGCAACTGCCCCTGCCTGGTATAGGCCCGATCAGCAAATGCCTCGGTAAAAGTGGGTAAGCCGGTCTGCGCCGCCACGGTCAGCAACAGCGAGCCGGGTAAGCCGAGAATCCCCAATTCACGGTCGTAGCCCGCAACGGCCGCCACCACGGCTGCTGCCTGTTCGGGGTGGCCGAATACCGTGTTGTACAACGCGCCATGGGGTTTCACGTAGGAGACAAGGCCGCCCACCGAGCGCGCCAACCCATCCAGTGCACCGATCTGATAGCGAACATCGGCGATCAGGTCGGCCGGTTCGACGTCGATAAATCGGCGACCGAATCCGGCCAGGTCCCGGTAGCCGACCTGGGCCCCGATCTGCACACCGCGTGTCACGGCCTGCCGGCAGGTGTCCAGTAGGTGCCGCGGGTCTCCGGCATGGAACCCGCAGGCGATGTTCGCGCTGCTGACCAGTTCGAGCATTGCCGCGTCATCACCGAAATCCCAGTTGCCGAAGCCTTCACCGAGATCGCTGTTCAGGTCGATGCGCACCGATCGAGCCTAATGGGCAGTGGTCACGACAAGGCGGAGAGGGTCTTCCAGACGTCGTAGGAAACCGACCAATCGAAGATGTCCCCGTCTGCAGCCGAAAGATTGACATCGGTTCCAGTGACCTCCACCGGGTCGCCGTAGATCGCCGAGTTGTAATAGGCCTCGGCGTTCTCGCTCGACAGGTTGACACATCCATTGCTGACGTTGGTGTTTCCCTGATCGGAGACGGTGTTCGGGTTGGCGTGGATGAACTCGCCGTTGGCGCTGATCCGCACTGCCCAGTGTTCAAGGAGATTCACATAGCCATATTTTGGATTGCTCATCAGCTTGTCCTCAAATTTTTCCGAGACAACGTGGATTCCGGACCGGGTAGTCTGATCCGCGTTGGTTCCCTTCCCGTAGGAGGCGTCATAGGTGGCCACCACCACGCCGTCCTGCAGCACCACCATCTCGTGCGAATTCACATCAGCTTTGAC
The DNA here is from genome assembly GCA_038242595.1 of Mycobacteriales bacterium. Lineage (GTDB taxonomy): Bacteria > Actinomycetota > Actinomycetes > Mycobacteriales > Nakamurellaceae > Nakamurella. Next base: position 2,070 of record JBBSRY010000009.1, on the reverse strand, counting down.
CACTTGATTGCGGCCAATGGTGAAATCGCTGGTCAGATCGTCCCCACCCCACACACCGTTACCGAAGTCGACGCCGTACACATTGGCTTCAACATGCACCGTCGTGTTGGCCGGCCAGGAGTCTTTCGGACGCCAATCAAGCGCCCACAGGCCGTCATCATGCTGAACCCAGCCCCAGGATCCCACGACAGTCGGCGTGGTGGTGATCGTGACCGACTTTTCCACCGCCGCCTTGTCAGCCGGTTCCACCTCGAACTTGATGATCACCGGCGCGGCCACTCCGACCACTTCACCGTCACCCGGGGTGATCCGGGTTGTCGTCTTGGAATCCGGTGTTGCCATCGTGAAGGTGCCGCTGATGGCGGTGCTCGTTCCTTCGGGTGTCACTGCGGACCCGCTGGCGGTGTAGGTCTTGCCGTATCCCAGATCCTCGCCGACGGTCCACGAAGTCTTGTCCGCGCTCAGCGCTCCCGTGACCTGCTTACCGTCCGGGTTGGTCAGGGTGAGCTTGCTGATGGTGCCGCCGGTGGCAGTGATGCTGATCGGCGCGGAGGGTGAGAGGTCGGTGCTTCCGAAAGCAGGGCTGGCAGTGACTGTTGCTTTCGCCGACGGTGCCGGGCTGCTCACCGTTGCCCCGTCAGAAGGCGGTGCCGGGGCAACAGCACCGGGATCCGTGACGGTCGCTGAACCCGACACCGCCAGGACCGAAGCGTGCGGCGCATCGTCACTGCCGGCGGTACAGCCCGCGATAAGCATGGTCACCGCGACGAGTGCTATTGCCGGCGCCAACCGGCGAAATAAGAGTCTCAAGTGTGTCCCAACAGAAGGTGATCGATGTTCGGGCGAAATTTCCACCCGACTTATCAACCTAAGGGCCGTCAGGGGCCATTACTGACCTGTGGCCGATTTCGCAGCGGATCCGATGATTTGCTCATCGGATCCGCATGCTGTCTTTGCCTGACCTTTAAAGCAGTTCAGGGGCCGGTCAGTTCTCTACAACCTCCGCCGAGGAGTCGCAAGGACCGGTATTCGGCTGCGTGGGGAGTTCGGGGTAGTCGCCGGTGTAAGCCGAGGTGCAACCGGAAATTGTCACCCCATCCGGATCCACCTTCGAGGTTCGGTATCCGACCAGGGCGTCGGCAGCGGACGTACCGAGGTCGGTGAAGTTCCACCCTTGGATCAACAGCAATGAGTCCGGATGGGAAGAATCGCTGGCCGGCAGCGGCGCCGATACCATTTTTTCGGTGGAGGACTGAGCATCTGCGGTCAGCGGCTCCAGCCGACCTTTATTTGTCAATCGATACAGACTTGCGTCGAATAATTGAGTTGAACTGTCCTCGGACTGCACCAGACAAACCGGAATATCTGCGGTGAAGCCACAATTGAGTTGGTAATTCTGCCCGTCTTCGAACATCACCGGCACGAAGTCAACGGTGCGACCGAACCGTTCGTCTCCGTATTTCAGGCAAGGGCTTAGTAGCCGTTTCCACCATGGGTGAAGTCGCCTGCACTGCCACAGTTGATGCCGAAGTAACCGTTGTTGCCGGTGTCTGTGAATTCAACTCTGACGCATCAGTTACTTCACATTCGATGAACGTAAGAAAAGACACGCTGGTCACCGAATTGGTTGTCTCTCATCTCACAAAGTCATCTGAACTGATAAATCATTTGGGATATTAACCCCATACTGCACATCAATCTGGGATTTGCATCACTTCGGACAATTTCTGCTCGCTCTATTTCCGCGATGGGTAATTGGGTCGAGTAGAGGTCCACCCTCATCTGCAGCTTCGCGCTGATCAGCAGCCCGGTCGACTGGTGAGACACTCAATGCATGATGCCTGCTGAGCCAACTGCCGCCGGCATCCCTGCCCTAGGTATCCACCGGATCGATACCGGCACCGCCGAGCTGTTGCAAGATCTGGATCGGCCTAACGCCTACCTGCTGATGATCAACGAGATGGAAAGCTCTTACCTCGATCTGGACGATCCGTCGCTGCTTGATTTCGAATATCAACGGTGGATGGCGTCGATCATCGAGCATCTGGCCATATCGACAGAATCCTTCAC
>JBBSRY010000008.1:0-13660 GCA_038242595.1 Mycobacteriales bacterium | reverse complement strand
TGGCTGAGGCGTTCTGGCACGGGCCGTTGGATGTGCTGCACATTATCGAGGTTTTCGTGGCCGATCTGGCACCCGCCGGTATTGCTGCGGTGTCAACGTGGACCACCGAAACTGTCCTCTCGGCTATCGTCGGACTGGTCCTGGGCGCGATGATTGTGCTGGTTGTGCACTTCATTCCGCGCCGCAACAAGACGAATGCCGACCCCGAGCCGGCCCACTGACCGGATACGCTGGCATCCATCCAGCGAGGGAGCGGCGAGGGAATATGAGCCAGGCATTTGCAGCAGTGGACATCATCCGGGCAAAACGAGATCGTCAGGTGCTCTCGACTGATCAGATCGACTGGATCATCAAGGCCTACACCGAAGGTGATGTGGCCGAGGAACAGATGTCGGCCCTGCTGATGGCCATCTTCCTCAACGGTATGACGCCGGTCGAGATCTCTGCCTGGACCGAGGCAATGATCAACTCCGGGATCCGGATGGACCTGGGCAATGTGGGACGGCCCACCGTTGACAAACACTCCACCGGCGGTGTGGGCGACAAGATCTCACTGCCGTTGGCGCCGTTGGTGGCCGCGTGCGGCGCCGCTGTTCCCCAACTGTCCGGGCGGGGACTCGGCCATACCGGTGGGACCCTGGACAAGCTCGAATCGGTCAAGGGTTGGAACCCACTGTTGAGTCCGCAGGACATGATCGACCAGCTGGCCACGGTCGGAGCGGTGATCTGCGCTGCGTCGGCCGATCTGGCGCCGGCCGACCGAAAGCTTTACGCCCTCAGGGATGTCACGGCCACCGTCGAATCTATTCCGATGATTTCCGCGTCGATCATGAGCAAAAAGATCGCCGAGGGCACCGACGCCCTGGTATTGGATGTCAAGGTGGGTACCGGCGCCTTCATGAAGGATCAGCATCAGGCTGCCGAACTGGCGCGCACCATGGTCGGACTCGGTGTGGCGCACGGCGTTCGGACCTCTGCGCTGTTGACTCAGATGAATTCGCCTCTGGGCCGGGCCGTTGGCAATGCTGTCGAGGTCGCCGAATCCGGTGAGGTTCTCGCCGGCGGCGGCCCGGCGGATGTGGTGGAATTGACGATCGCGCTGGCCCGAGAGATGTTGGCGCTCGCCGGCATCGATGTCGATCCGGCGCAGGTTCTTGCTTCTGGCAAAGCGATGGACAGTTGGCGGGCGATGATCAGCGCGCAGGGTGGCGACCCGGACCATCGGCTGCCCACACCGAAGGAAACCCATGTGATCAAGGCCGGCCAGGACGGCGTGATCAGCCGGATGGATGCGCTGGCGGTAGGAGTGGCGGCCTGGCGCCTGGGTGCCGGTCGAGCTCGCAAGGAGGACGATGTGCAAGCCGCGGCCGGAATCCTGTGTTTGGTCAAACCGGGTGAAACGGTGACCGCCGGGCAGCCTTTATTCGAGCTGCATACCGACACCCCGGACCGATTTGCCGACGCCTTGGCCGAGCTCTCCCAGGCCGTGGACATCCAGGCGCCGGGTACCGAAGTCCGTATCAATCCGATGGTGCTGCAAACGATTCGGAGCAGTTGATGGACGAGTTCGCGCAGGATCCTTACCTCGCGGGTATCGCGGCGGTGGTCCAAACAGCCGGCTGGGCGGTCCAACACGGTGGCGACGGAGAAGGGCAGATCGAGTTCTCGCACACGGTCGGGCTGACCGCTGTGGGGCACCCGGAAATTATCATTCTGGGGATGCCGCCGGATTCGGCGCAGGCCTTTCTGAATTTGGCCGGTTCATTGATTCGCGACGAGGGCCTGAGATTCGAACACGGCACCGTTACCGAAGAATTCATCGGGCCAGGTGCAGCGGTTGTTTTTATCGACGTCATCGATGACAGCAACCTCTCTGTGGTCCGAGGAATTTACGGCAGCGCGTCGGCAGTTCAGCTGATCTACCCTGACTCGAATGGCCAACTACCGTGGATGTCCGGTTACTGCAATTCACCCGATGCCCAACCGCTTCTCGGCATTCGTCCAGCGGGGATCATCAACCAGGAGTGAAGCTCCTGGCACGGTGCTGGCCAACATCACCACTGCGAGGTTCGTCGGCATCAGCGGGCATCGGGTAACTTCGGGTGATGTCAGACCAACACCAATTAGCCGCCGATCCGCCGCTCACCGCCGAGAAACTTCGCCAGGCGCCCAAAGTCCTGTTGCACGACCACCTGGACGGCGGGCTGCGGCCGGCCACCATTATTGAACTCGCCGAACAAACCGGCTACCAGAATCTGCCCAGTCATGATCCGGAAGACCTGGCCACCTGGTTCGTGGAATCGGCCGACTCCGGTTCGCTGGTCCGATATCTGGAGACCTTCGCGCACACCGTCGGGGTCATGCAGGATCGGGAGTCGCTGATCAGGGTCGCATCCGAATGCGCTCAGGACCACGCGTTGGACGGTGTGGTCTACGCCGAGGTTCGTTTCGCCCCGGAATTGCACACCGAGAACGGCCTCACCCTGCATCAGGTGGTGGAGGCAGTCCTGGAGGGATTTGAGCTCGGCGCCGCGATCGCTTCCGAGGCGGGCCGACCAATCGTCATACGCGCACTGCTGACCGCCATGCGGCATGCTGCCCGATCCAGGGAGATCGCTGAATTGGCCGTGCACTATCGGGATCTGGGTGTCGCCGGATTCGATATTGCCGGTGCTGAAGCAGGTTTCCCGCCCAGTCGCCATCTGGACGCTTTCGAATATCTGCGCAAGGAAAATGCGCACTTCACCATCCACGCCGGCGAAGCCTTCGGCCTGCCGTCCATCTGGGAGGCGCTGACCTGGTGTGGCGCCGAACGTCTCGGGCACGGTGTCCGCATCATCGACGACATCACGCGCGCCGAGGACGGCACTGTGACACTGGGCAGATTGGCTGCCTACGTGCGGGATAAGCGCATCCCGTTGGAAATGTGTCCGACGTCGAATATCCAGACCGGAGCGGCCGCTTCGGTGGCCGAGCACCCGATCGGACTGCTGACCGCGTTGCGCTTCCGGGTCACGATCAATACCGATAACCGGCTGATGTCCGGCGTCTCGGTGACCAGCGAGATGGCTGCGTTGGCGCAGGCTTTCGGCTACGGCTGGGCCGATTTCCGCTGGTTCACGCTGAACGCGATGAAGTCTTCATTCCTGCCGTTCGATGAGCGACTGGCCATCATCAACGACGTCATCAAGCCGGGCTACGCCGCACTGATGGGTAGTTGATTCCAGCGGCGTTTGCTAGTCGTCCAGATCGTCGTCGTTTTCCTCGTCCCAATCCAGGGTGGCGACAAAGCGTTCCACCAGGATGTTCCAGGCGGTGACCTCATCGGTGAACGGCGGCGAGGGGGCCAGTCGATTCGGGTCCGGACGCAGGCACGCGCCGATCAGCCAGCCGAGCGGAGTAGCGGTGGTCATGGCGTCGGTGGTCTCTTCATCACCGCGGGCGTTGGCGGCGTCGGTCAGCAATTCGACGGCCAACTCCAGGCGACGCGGGTGCACCTCTTCCGGGCCACGGGCAAGTTGCTGCATCAAACCGTCGAGGACGTAGGTGTTCTCGGGGCCGGCAATGATTTCGATGTCGACGTCCTCGGCGCCGGAGCGAATCTCTTCGAAGACCTCGAGACCGGAGAGGCGGTGCTTGTTCCCGGCATCGGCCAGGTAGTTCAGCATCAGCGTGCCGGTGGTAAAGATCTGGATCCGGTTGGCCACCGAGAGGAATACCGGTTCTTCACCCAGATAGCACCGCAGTGTGTGGCCGGTCTTGCCATCAACGGTGACCTGGATGCAGTCGATGCCGATTTCATCCCAGAAATGCAGTTCCTCCGGGCGTTCGACCTCTTCCTCCGCCGGGCGCTCGACCTCGACGATGCCGCCGGCGGTGGCTTCCAGTCGGGAGAGAGAGGCGAGTTCGGTGTTGGCCTGGGCCAATGCCTCGGCGTCGACCTCGGGGGTGATCACGATGGCATCGAGGGCGTCGATCACCTCATCCCAACGGGCGACGACAGTTTTGCCGATCCCGGTCCAGAGTTTCTCACCGGCACGTCCGACGAAGGCGCTCTCGCCCAACGACAGCAGGGAGAATCCTTCGGTGGCATTGAGCACATCGGTGACGTCGTCGAGTTCGCAGACCTCGGCCAGACTGCGCAGGATAGCGACCGTATCGGCGAGTTCGGCCACAGTCCAGATGTCAGCCGGTCCGGCCACCAGTTCGGGAACCCCGACGAGGTCGAATCGACGATCGTCGGTTGGCTCCAGGTCGTGGACCAGCGCTTCCGGGACGTCTTCCCAATCCGGGTGGTCGACCAGATCGTGCTCGTCCGCGGTCCGGATGAAGGCGGCCAACTCTGGCACCGTCGGGAATGCATAGAGGTTATCGCCATGTCCGAGGAAGGCCTCCCACTCTTCGCCGTCCTCACGCCAGCGCGGCGCCCAGAGGGTGACCAGGTTGCCGGCGGTCAGGCCGAGCTCAATGGGAACGATGTCCGCTGCCACGGTAGTGGTCCTCTCGCGATGACGCTCCGGAAGGCGCCAATTCTTGCTGGTGGATTGCTGGAGGTCCGGCGACCATCAAGGCCCGGATGGAACTCCCCGTGGCAGCCTACCGGCGCGCGGCCGGTGCTGGTTTCCCCGCGGCGCAAATCCACCGGCGCCCCCGGACGAGCAAAACCAATGATCAGGCAGAACGGACGGCGGCCTCCAGCACGTCCAGACCCTCGGTCAGCAGATTATGCGGGATCACCAGCGGCGGCAGCAACCGGATGACGTTGCCGTAGGTGCCGCACGTCAACACCACCACACCCTGGGCGTGGCATGCCTTCGCCACCTCAGCAGCGGTGGCCGGATCTGGTTCCAGCGAGCCGGCAACGGTGAATTCCATCGCCAACATGGCTCCCCGGCCGCGAACGTCACCGATTTTCCCGGTGTCGGCCGCCAACGCCTGCAACCGCGGCACCGCGATGGCTTCGATGGCCAACGCGGCAGCATTGAGGTCCAGATCCACCATGGTCTGGATCGATGCGAGCCCGGCAGCGGCGGCCACCGGATTGCCGCCGTAGGTACCGCCAAGACCGCCCGGATGTACGGAGTCCATCAATGCGGCCCGGCCGGTCACCCCGGAAATCGGCATCCCACCGGCGATGCCCTTGGCGGTGGTCACCATATCCGGCACCACACCCTCATAGTCGCAGGCGAACCATTGACCGGTCCGGCAGAAACCGCTCTGCACCTCGTCGGCGATGAACACAATGCCGTTTGCCGTGCAGTATTCGGCAATTGCCGGCAGGAAACCCTCGGCCGGCGCGATGAAGCCACCCTCACCCTGAATCGGTTCGATCAGGACGGCGGCAATTTCCGATCCACCGATCTGTTTGTCCATCATCGAGATCGCCCGCGCGGCAGCCTCTTTCCCGGAAATTCCGGAATCCCGGAAGGGATAGGACATCGGCACCCGGTAGATCTCGCCGGGGAAGGGGCCGAATCCCTTCTTGTAGGGCATGGCCTTGGCGGTCAGCGCCATGGTCAGGCTGGTCCGGCCGTGATAGGCGTGGTCGAAAACGACAACCGCCTGACGACGAGTGGCGGTCCGAGCGATCTTGATCGCGTTCTCCACCGCCTCGGAGCCGGAGTTGAACAGGGCAGATCGCTTCTCGTGGGAACCGGGGGTGAGCTCGTTCAACTTCTCGGCCAGTGACACATAGGACTCATAGGGGGTGACCATGAAACAGGTGTGGGTGAAACGAGCCGCCTGCTCGGCTACCGCTGCAGAGACCAACGGCGCGGCGTTCCCGACGCTGGTGACGGCGATGCCGGAGCCGAGATCGATCAGTGAGTTGCCGTCGATATCGACGATGACGCCGCCGCCGGCATCTGCGGTGTAGATCGGCAGGGTGGAGGCAACCCCGGCCGCAACCGCCGACGTCCGGCGGGCGTGCAGGGCAGTGGACAGCGGCCCGGGAATGGAGGTGACCAACCGCCGCTCCTGCAGCAGATCAGTGCGGAAATGTGGGGTGCTCACGGGTGTCAGACTCCTGAGTTGATATCGCCGATGGCGGACATGACGTGCTTGATCCGGGTGTAGTCCTCCAGGCCGTACATCGACAGGTCCTTGCCGTAGCCGGAGTGGCCGAACCCGCCGTGCGGCATCTCGGCAACCAGCGGGATGTGGGTGTTGATCCAGACGCAGCCGAAGTTCATCGCCTTGGACATCCGCATGGCGCGACCGTGGTCTGCCGTCCACACACTGGAGGCCAACCCGTAGCGAGTGCCGTTGGCGTAAGCCAACGCCTGCGCTTCGTCGGTGAACTTCTGCACCGTGATGACCGGCCCGAAAATTTCGTTCTGGATGGCGTCGTCATCCTGCTGCAGCCCGGAAATGACGGTGGGGGAGAAGAAGAATCCCTCGTTGCCGATGCGGCTACCACCGGTATCCAACGAGGCGTGGTCGGGAAGGCGATCGATGAAGCCGCCGACATTTGTCAACTGGTTGGCACTGTTGACCGGTCCGTACAGCGCGTCGGTATTGGACGGCGGACCGGTGACCGTGTTCTTGGCCTGTTCGGTCAGGGCTGCCACAAAATCGTCATGGACACCCGGCGCGACCAGCACCCGGGCGGCGGCCGTGCAGTCCTGCCCGGCGTTGAAGTAGCCGGCCACGGCGATGGCTTCCGCGGCGGCCGCGATGTCGGCGTCATTGAAGACGATCACCGGTGCTTTACCGCCGAGTTCCAGGTGCACCCGCTTGACTTGCGCGGCGGCTGCCTCGGCGACCTGAATGCCGGCCCGGATGGAGCCGGTGATGGCCACCATTTGCGGGGTTGGGTGCGCAACGAGGGCTTTCCCGGTCTCCCGGTCACCGGTGATCACATTGAGCACCCCCGGCGGTAGGAACTCCGCGCACAGCTCGGCAAGCATCAACGTGGACGCCGGAGTGGTATCCGATGGCTTGAGCACCACGGTGTTACCGGCAGCCAACGCCGGTCCGATCTTCCAGATCGCCATCATCAGCGGGTAGTTCCACGGGGTCACCTGGCCGATCACACCGATCGGCTCGCGACGGACGAACGAGGTATGACCGGCCATGTACTCGCCGGCAGATTTACCTTCCAGAACGCGGGCGGCGCCGGCGAAGAAGCGCAATTGATCCACAGCCGGCGGCAACTCCTCGGTGGTGGTCAGCTCGATCGGCTTGCCGGTGTTCTCCGATTCGCAGGCCACGAATTCGGCGGCCCGCTCCTCCAGCTTGGAAGCAATCTTGAGCAGGGCGAGCTGTCGTTCACCGGGGGTGGAGTTGCCCCAGGATTCAAAAGCCTTACTGGCGGCGGAATATGCCGCGTCCACATCGGCAGCGCCGGAAGCGGCGGCGGTGGCATAGACCTTTCCGGTCGACGGATTCGTGATGTCCATCGTGGCGCCGTCAGCAGCCTCGACGAATTCGCCGTTGACGAAGTTCTTCAGTATCTGTGTCATTTGCGATTACCACGTTTCTCTATGCTGAAGCAGTTTTCTCAAACACTATCGGAGCAAACACCCTGCACCTATAGGCAGTTGCACAGTAAATAGCCGTCCGGTTGATGCGGTTGTACAGTCCAGTCATGGTCTCTGTTGCCGATGTGCTGGGTGCCCCGCAGTTGCAGTTGGCGCTGATCACCGGCTCGGCCACCGCGCTCGAACGCGAGGTCCGCTGGGCCGCCGTGACCGAACTTCCCGACCCGGCTCCGTTCCTCAGCGGCGGCGAACTGATCCTGACCACCGGCTTGCAACAGCAAAGCGCTCAGCAGCAACGAGACTTCATCAGCAATATCTGCCAGGCCGGCGCGGTCGCCATCGGATTCGGCACCGGTCTTACCCACCCCACGGTCCCACCGGCCGTCATCGAGGCCGCGGCCGAAGTCGACCTGCCACTGTGTGAGGTGCCTTATTCGGTACCGTTCCTGGCCATCGATCGATTCGTTGCCGACCACGTGTTGGCCCAGCACTATCGCCGCTCGACCAGGCTGTTGGAAACTTATGATCAGCTCAGCCGGGCGGTGCTTTCGGCAGACGCGCTGGACGGCTTGATCGCGCACCTGCAGAGCTCTATCGGGGCGCCGGTTGCGGTGATCGGATTGGATGGTGAAATTCTGTCGTCGTCCCCGCGATCGGCGATGTGGCCGCTCACCCACATCCTGGACCGGGCGCACCATTGCGACGGCGGCCTGCAGGTCCGCGACATCCAATTAGCGGGATCAGTCGTCGGGTATCTGTGCTCTCGCCCGGCCCGCAGACTCGAAGATGTCCTCCCGTACGCGGTCTCCCTGATCGGGCTGGAACTATCGCGCCGGCGTGCTGTTTTGGAGGGGCGGCGACTGCTGTTCGCCGAGGTATTCGGCGATGTGGTCGCCGGCCGACTCGCCGATGATGCAGCCTCCCGGCGGCTGGCCGGTTTCGAGATCGATGTGACACAGCCCAATGCGGTGGTGATCGGTACGGTTCCGGGGGTACGCACCGATCAGCTTCGACGGCTGGCCGGCGGCCCGCTCCCGAAGACCGGGGTGTCTACAGCATGGCTGGAAGACCAGTTGGTCGCGGTGGTTCCGGCCGCCGGCACCCGGATCGTCCAAGAGGCGATGACGGCGCATTTGACCAGGGTCGGATCCGGGATCTGCGTAGGTATCGGAAGTCCGCACAGCGGACTGGCCGGTCTTCGCTGGAGCTTTCACGAAGCCACCCAAGCACTCTCGCTCGGGCCGGGGGTTCACCAAGCCGAGGGGTTGAGCTTGGCCGGGTTGCTGGCCGCCAGCCAGGATGTGCCGCTCAAGGATCTGGCTGCCGAAATGTTGCGACCACTTCTCGAATTCGACAGGGCCAACAACGCGGAGTTGATCCGCACCCTGCGCGCCTATCTGGATTTGGATGGCTCGGTGGGAAAGGTCGCGCAAACACTGGTCCTGCATCGCAACACGGTTCGCTACCGCCTCGATCAGATCCACCGACTCAGTGGTCGGGGAGTGGACACCACTGCCGATCGTTTGCAGTGGTACCTGGCGCTGCTCGCCTGATCAGTCATGGCGCAGCCATAATGTGGTCGCGCTGATCGCGGCTGTGGGTCATGATGGGGAGGCAGAGCAAGCAAAACGGAAGGATTTACCATGTCGAAATCCGGCCACACTCACGCGGAGCCGGCCTCCGAGGCGCCCGTTCCGGTCCTGGAAGAGGCACCAGAAATCGTCACGCCAGAACCGACCGGCGATGTCGTCACCGATCAGAAGGCTGCGTTTGCGGCCGCGTTGGCCCGAAAGAATGCGCACGCCCAGAAGCGGTCCGAGCATCTGGACGGGCAGAACAACGTGATTGGTTCCTCCACCCCCGGCGTCTCCAAGCGGCAGTTCCGCCGTAAGTCCGGCGGCTGATCCACCCCTCATTCCGGGCCGGCCACGTCACCTCTTCGTCTTGCTGTTTCCTCCCCCTGAAAAAGGAGGAGGAAACAGCGACCACCGGAAAAACCGCGCAGTGCGGACGTCAGTCTTGGATCACCACGACGCTGCGCAGTACGTCGCCGTCGTGCATCTTGTCGAAGGCGGATTCAATGTCGCCGAGTCCGATTGTTTCGCTGACGAATTTGTCCAGCGGCAGCCGACCCTGCAGGAACAGTTCGGTCAGTACCGGGAAATCGCGGGACGGTAGGCAGTCGCCGTACCAGGAAGACTTGAGCGAGCCACCGCGGCCGAAGACGTCCAGCAGCGGAATTTCCAACTGCATGGCCGGGGTTGGCACGCCGACCAGGACGACGGTTCCGGCCAGGTCGCGGCCATAGAAGGCCTGCTTCCAGGTTTCCGGTCGACCAACAGCATCGATCACCACATCGGCCCCGAAGCCGTCCGTCAGGGCCTGGATTTCGGCGGCCACGTCGGTGTCTTCCCCGACCAGGATGGTGTGAGTGGCCCCGAACTCCTTGGCCCACTCCAACTTTCGTTGATCGCGGTCGATGGCGATGATCCGCCTGGCTCCTACCAGTCTGGATCCGGCGATGGCCGCATCGCCGACGCCACCGCAGCCGATGACGGCGACGGTGTCGTTGTGGGTGACATTTCCGGTGTTGACGGCGGCGCCGATGCCGGCCATGACACCGCAACCCAGCAGGCCCGCGACGGTCGCCGGCGCGGCACTATCCACCTTGGTGCACTGCTTGGCGTGGACCAGGGTCTTCTCGACGAAGGCGCCGATTCCCAGCGCCGCCGAGAGCTCGGTGCCATCTTCCAGGGTCATCTTCTGGGTGGCGTTATGGGTGTTGAAGCAGTACCACGGCTTGCCCTTGTTACACGCCCGGCAGTTTCCGCAGACCGCACGCCAGTTCAGGATGACGTAGTCGCCGGGGGCGACATCGGTGACGCCTTCGCCGACAGCTTCCACCACACCGGCTGCTTCGTGACCGAGCAGGTACGGGTAGCTGTCGCCGATGCCGCCCAATTTGTAGTGCAGGTCGGTATGACAGACGCCGCAGGCCTGCACTTTGACGAGTGCTTCACCGGGACCCGGGTCCGGGACAAGCACCGTTACCACCTCAACCGGTGCATCCTTCGAGCGGGAAATGACACCCTGAACTGCGTGAACCACGGGGAACCTCATTCTTGAAGGGTTGGATGAGCGGGAACTGGCAATACTGAAAACTTTGTCATGCCGATGCGCGACGGTCTCGTCGGGGCTACATCCACCCTAAGTCAAGGTGCGCATGATGCAACAGGGTGCGTTATCTACAACAGTCCGGAAATCGTCATTCATCCGAAGTGCTTGGTGGGTCATGCATCAATTGACATTTTCCAGCCCGCTGGACTGCGAACTCCGAGCTGTTGTGGTCTGCCTAGGTTAGTATCACCCTTACGGCCTATCTGTTGACACCGGTCGTGGGGATCAGTGGCGAATTGATCACCCGGGTGCCATCGCATTCGTGGTCGCTACCCGGCAGGCCCTCGAGTTCAGGAGTGAGCGTTGACGACTCGCCAATCTGAACCCGTGCGCGCAGCTGCCGGCCGACGTGTGAGCAGATTTCCTCGAGGCTGGAATGTTGACCCCGCAAAGTTTTACCGAACAGTGGCCTGGGTTGCCGCGGCGGCCGTCGCTGTCGGCACCGTTACTGTATTGGCCCTGCAAAATCAGGGGTATCGCAGTGCTGAGGTGCTGCCGGCCGAGTCGGCGGTGTGGGTTACCAATGAGGAGGGCTCGCTGGTCGGCCGGGTCAATGGACAGGTCAATGAGCTCAATTCAGCGGTGACGGTCAGCCCGAACTTCGATGTTCTGCAGGGCGGTGACGAGGTGCTGGTGCTGGATCGCAGTCAGAACGTGCTTCGACGGATCGATCAGGGAGCGGTCTCGCTGCAACCACAAATCGCGCTGCCCGAACGCAGTCAGATTGCTCTCGGTGCCAGTGTGGTCGCCATTTCCGATCAGGCCAACGGACGAATTTGGGCCGGGGCGCTGACCGAGTTGGCCGGTGTCGACCCGACGGTGAGCAACGCTGTGCTGGTCACCGGACCCAATCCGATCCTGACGGTCACGGGGTCCGGGACGGTTTTTGCCGCGACTCCCGGTGCGGACCGCCTGTGGACGATGAATCCAACCGACCTGATCAACCCGATCAGCCCGATCGGTCCGACCGGCCCCGCCGCTGAACCCAGCTCCTCGGCAATCCCAGCAGTCGAGGAATCGTCGGTGCAAACGGCAGACTCGGCGGCCGACAAAACACCGACGCCACCGACTAGCTTGCCCGGCGGCCCGTTGTCGGCTCAGACCGGTGAAGGTGCAAACGCCACCTTGTCCATTACCGCGATCGGCGAGGTGCCGGTGATTTTGGATCGGATCGCCGGGCAACTGATCACGCCAACAACGCGGATCACCGTGCCGAATGCTGCCACCGCGGTACTTCAATCCACCGGCCCGACAGCAGATGAGGTGCTGGTGGCAACCGCAGACAGCTTGCTGGCCATTTCGCTGTCCACCGGTAGCAGCCGAGTGCTGGCCTCCGGGCTGGTCGGTGGTCCGGCGACGCCGGCCAGGGTAGGGGACTGCGCACTCGGTGCCTGGTCCGGTGCGGCCGCCACTTTCGTGCGGGCCTGTGGACAAGACCCGGCTGCCCAGATCTTCCCGGTACCGGACACCCAATCAACCTCGCAGCTGCAGTTGCGCGTACAAAGTGGACTGGCGGTGCTCAACGATCACCCCACCGGCAAGGTCTGGGCACTCCAGGACGGCCCGGTGCGGATCGATAATTGGGCCGATGTGGTGCCCCTGACCATCACGGATGAAAATAATGAGTCCGCGGACGGTGAACAAACCAGCGACCAACTGACCAATGTCCGGGCCGATTGCGTCAACGATGCAGTGCAGGCACCGAAACCGGCAGCCAAGTCGTACGGGGTTCGAGCCGGCCGCACCACCGTGCTGCCGGTGCTGGATGACGCAGCCTCGTCGGATTGCTCGATGCTGGCGCTGGTCGATGTCAGCGGTGCTGACAGAAGTGATGACGGTGAAACCGGCCCAGCGGCTCCCCGCATCGACATCGTGAACAATGGCCAGGCGCTGCAGATTTCGGTTCCGGCCGATTTCGCCGGCGAGGTGAAACCGCTGACCTACACGGTGAGCGACGGGATCAACCCGGCCGCCAAGGCAACCTTGGAAATCGACGTCGTGGCGCCGGATACCAGTTCCCCGCCGCGCAAGGTCCGCGACTCGGTGGTGGAGGTCGAACTGGGCGGTACCGTCACCTATAACGTGCTGCAGGACTACCTTTCGCCCAGCGGGGACGACCTTTTTGTCACCTCCGCAACCGTCAGTACCGAGGACGAAGTCACCTTCAAACCGGACGGCACCATCACATTTGCCGATAAGGGCACCGGTGGGGCGATCGCCAAGGAGGTCGAAATCGTCATCTCCGACGGTCTTGATACGGTGGCCGCTCGATTGGTCGTGGACGTCCGAGCCGTCGGTAGCGCGCAGCCGTTGGCCTCCCCGGTCTACGCCCGTACGGTGGTCGGGGAGCCACTGACCGTCTGGCCGCTCAATAGTGTGATCTCCCCGTCATCGGAACCGCTTCGGTTGTCCCGGGTGTGGGCAAAATCCGCCGATCCGGCGACCAGTGCGGTGGGCAACCATGCCAATGGTTCGGTGGTGGTTGCCTCCACCAGGGCCGGGATCAACTATTTCCTCTACGAGGTTGCGGTGGGTGGCAAATCCACTGCCGGGGTGCTGCGGGTAGACGTGCTGGAGCGGCCGTCCGCCGGTACCGCGCCGGTTCCGATGACCGATCTCGTCTACCTGCCCAGCGGCGGCACCGTGACCATGGATCCAACCGCCAACGACGCCGATCCGATGGCCGGTGGGCTGGCGATTGCGCAGGCCGAAGTGCCCGCTCTCGGATCGTTGAATCTGACCGTCACCGACATGCATCTGATCCGGGTCAGTGCGCCGCGCCCGCTTGCGAAAACTGGCGGGGACTTCAACTACACGGTGTCCAATGGCTATGCCACCGCGGTGGGACAGGTCCGAGTGATCCAGGTTCCGGCGCCGACCGTGCCGCTACCGCCGGTGGCCAAGGATGCCGCCATCACGGTCCGAGCCGGCGACGCCGCGACGCTGCGGATCGCCGCGCTGGCGCAAGATCCCAATGGCGATCTGCTGACCTTTACCGGCAT
>JBBSRY010000007.1:0-14190 GCA_038242595.1 Mycobacteriales bacterium | reverse complement strand
GACCCAGGTCGGCGCGTGCACGCCGTTGGTGATGGAGGCGATCGGGCGCTCCTCGACGTCGAAGCCGGGCCACAGCCCACCGAACATGCCGCGGCTGACCTCACCGTGCAGCTGCGAGACGCCGTTGGCACGCTGGGCAAGCCGCAGACCCAGGTGGGCCATGTTGAAACGGGACGGATCATCCTCGGCGCCGAGCCTTAGAACCTCGCCGACCTGGATACCGGGAACCAGTCGCGAGTCACCCTCGTGATTGCCGCCGAGGTAATGCTCGACCATCGACATCGGGAAACGGTCGATACCGGCCGGGACCGGGGTGTGCGTGGTGAACACGGTGCCGGCGCGCACGGCGGACAACGCCTCGGAGAAGGTCAGACCCTCGTGGGCGATAAGGGTGCGGATGCGCTCCAGACCGAGGAAACCGGCGTGCCCCTCGTTCATGTGGAAAACCTCGGGCAGCGGATGCCCGGTGGTCTCGCAGAACGCGCGAACGGCACGCACCCCGCCGATACCGACCAGAATCTCCTGCTTGATGCGGTGGTCCTGGTCGCCGCCGTACAACTTGTCGGTGACGCCGCGCAGTTCGGTGTCGTTGGCCTCGATGTCGGCATCCAACAGCAGCAGTGCCACCCGGCCCACCTGGGCCTGCCAGATGCGGGCGGTAATTTCCCGGTCGCCCGGCATCGGAACCGTGATGGTCAGATGTTCACCATTGGCATCCTTCACCCGCTTGAGCGGCAGCCCCTGCGGGTCGTGCACCGGATAATGCTCCTGCTGCCAGCCATCGGCGGACAGCGACTGCCAGAAGTAGCCGTACCGATAAAGCAGGCCGATGCCGATGATCGGCACACCCAGGTCGGAGGCAGACTTGAGGTGGTCGCCGGCCAGAATACCCAGACCGCCGGAGTAGTTCGGCAGCACCTCCGATACGCCGAATTCCAGTGAGAAGTAGGCGATGGACTTGGGGAAGTCAGCACCAAGACCCTGCCCGGTTTCCAGCTGGTTGCTGATCTGCTGTTGGTACCAGCGCGGTTCCTGCAGGTACTGCTTGAGATCCTCGTCAAGACCGCGCAGCCGCTTCAGGAAGTCCTCGTCATGGGACAGTTCATTTAGGCGAGCCACGCTGACCGCGCCGAGTAATTTGAGCGGGTCGCCGTCGACGCGGCGCCACAGATCGGGGTCGATCTCGGCGAAGAGGTCCTGGCTCGCGGGGTGCCATGACCAACGCAGGTTGCGGATGAGTGCCCCAAGAGGCCGCAACGCCTCGGGAAGCTGGGGACGAACGGTAAATCTTCTCAGTGCCTTCACACCCTGAAAAATATCTGATAATTGGCGACAGCGGGTACCACGGACGGGTCGCCGAAGCTGCCGCCGCATGATCGAACGCCGCAGAAGAGAACGATTCAGACCAATCCGGTCCCGAGCTTCGCAACGACCGGCAGGCGATGCGGCAGCCCCTGCGGAACACCCCAAGGTGGGAATACCGCTGGTCAGCTCGGAAATCACCGCGCGACCAGTGAATTCATTCGGAATCCGTCCGAATGTCTCGCGGCGGTCGTTGTGGGGCTGAATGCGGGGGCCCAGAAACTTCTCAAGATATTTTGACGCTCATCCAGGTTCCACCTTTCGGGTATTTTTCGAAAACTTCCCCCAGTCAGCGTAGTACCGGACATTGATGCAGTTCAGACCGTAAAGAGATCTCGATGTTGCGGCCTCATGACCGGGATATCTGTATCGGTTCCGCGCCACACCTGCACCGCGTCGCAACGGTGCTCCTGATTTTGGGTAGGTTTGGCCGCGTGGCCGGCCGAATAGGAATTTCAGATATTGCTCCTCTCGTCGCATGCGGCGCATACCCAGCGAAGGCGGTGATTGGCGAACTCATCACGATCAGCGCCACCATCTTCCGCGAAGGTCATGACGCGGTGGCGGCCAATGTGGTCTGGAAGGGACCCGATCCGGTGGTGGACAAATCCGCACCGAAGACGCGCGCTCGCGCTCGGGCCATCGGTCCGATCCTGCGGATGGCACCCACGTCCGGAGTGGATCGTTACAGCGCCCAGGTGGTGCCGGACCGCCAGGGCATCTGGACAGCCACCGTCGAAGCCTGGTCCGATCCACTTGAAACCTGGAAACACGCCGTCGAGGTCAAGGCCGCAGCCGGTCAATCCGGCGCGGAACTGGCCACTGACCTGGCCACCGGCATAGAGCTGTTGGACCGAATCGCTCGGCGTCCGCAGCAAAAGTATGCCGCCGCCATTCGCACCGCAGTTCTCGCGCTGCAAGACGAGTCCCGCAGCATCGCAGAACGTATCGGGCCGGCACTGGCACCGGAACTCTGGCTGGTGCTGACCGCGGACCCGATCCGCGAATTGGTGACCAAATCCGCGCCGATCAAATTCTGGATCGATCGCACGTTGGCCGAATTTGGTTCCTGGTACGAGTTTTTCCCGCGTTCGCTGGGCGCCCAGGTCGCGCAGGACGGCACGGTGCTACGGCACGGCACCTTCGCCGATGCCATCGCCGAAGTTCCGCGGGTTGCCAGGATGGGTTTCGATATCCTCTACCTGCCACCGATTCACCCGATCGGCACCCTCAACCGCAAGGGTAAGAACAACACCGTCGACAGCGGTCCCAATGATGTCGGATCACCGTGGGCAATCGGCTCCGCCGAGGGTGGCCACGATGCGATCAGCCCTGATCTTGGCACCTTCGAGGATTTTGCGGCCCTGGTGTCGGCCGCCAAGGAAAACCACATCGAGATTGCCCTCGACCTGGCCCTGCAGTGTGCACCGGACCACCCGTGGGTGGCCGAGCATCCGGAGTGGTTCACCACCCTGGCGGACGGCACCATCGCCTACGCGGAGAACCCACCGAAGAAGTACCAGGACATCTATCCGCTGAACTTCGACCTCGCCCCGGCGACACTTTATGCCGAAGTTCTTCGCGTGGTGCGGTTCTGGATCGAGAAGGGCATCACGATATTCCGGGTGGACAACCCGCACACCAAGCCGATCAACTTCTGGGAGTGGCTGATCAATCAGATCCACCTCACCCACCCCGAGGTCATCTTCCTGGCCGAGGCATTCACCAAACCTTCGATGATGCATGAACTGGGGCGGCTCGGATTCACCCAGTCCTACACCTATTTCACCTGGCGGACGGTCAAATCCGACATCATCGCCTACGGCGTGGAATTGGTCCTTGCCTCCGATTACATGCGGCCGAATTTCTTCGTCAACACCCCGGATATCCTGCCGTTCCACCTGCAACCGGGTATCCGGGCGATGTTCGCCATCCGCGCCGTATTGGCCAGCACGCTATCTCCCACCTGGGGGGTCTACGCCGGCTTCGAACTCTATGAAAGTGCGGTTCTTGCACCGGGCCGCGAGGAATACCTGAACTCGGAGAAGTTCGAACTCCGACCACGGGACTTCGAAGGTGAATTGCACAACGGCAACTCACTGGAACCGTTCATCACCCAGCTCAATCACATTCGGCGGCGCCACCCGGCTCTGCAGAAGCTCAAGGGCCTGTGGTTCCACGGGATCGACAACGATCAACTGCTGTGTTTCTCCAAGCGTGATGAGCGCTCGGCAGACGCCGTCCTGGTGATCGTGTCCCTGTCGGACACCGGATCCCATTGGGGTACCACCGATCTGTATCTGCCGGCTCTGGGCCTTGAGTGGGGGGAGACCTTCGATGTGGTCGATGAGCTCTCCGGCGAGTCCTACCACTGGGGTCAGTTCAACCTGGTCGGCCTGGACGCCCCTGGGCGAATCGCCCACATCCTTTCGGTGAAGAGGCGCTGAAACCTGCTGCGGCGCCGCCGACGATGGCGCCGCACCAACAACTCCCTGCACAACGACAGCAGAAACGGTGCCTATGACCTCTCAGCCCGACCAGCAGACCAACCAGCTCATCTCCGAACCTGTGGCCTCGGATTTTCAGTCGGCCAGACCGCTGCCGGCAGATCCCGGTTGGTATCAGCGAGCGGTGTTCTACGAGGTCCTGGTCCGGTCGTTCTACGACTCCAACGGCGATGGCACCGGAGACCTGCGTGGGTTGATCGAGAAGTTGGACTATCTGGCCTGGCTCGGCGTTGACTGTCTATGGTTACCGCCGTTCTACGACTCCCCCCTGCGCGACGGGGGCTACGACATCCGGGACTACCGAAAAGTGCTCCCGGAATTCGGTACCGTCGAGGACTTTGTGGCCTTACTCGATGCGGCCCACGCGCGCGGCATGAGGGTGATCACCGATCTGGTGATGAACCACACCAGCGACTCCCATCAGTGGTTCCAAGAATCCCGTAGCGACCCCAACGGACCCTACGGCGACTTCTACGTGTGGTCCGATGACGACACCAAGTACCCGGAGGCGCGGATCATCTTCGTTGATACCGAGCCGTCGAACTGGACCTTCGATCCCATCCGCAAGCAGTACTTCTGGCACCGGTTCTTCTCCCACCAGCCGGATCTGAACTTCGACAACCCTGCTGTCGGAGATGCTTTGATCGACATCATGAAGTTCTGGCTCGACCTCGGTATCGACGGATTCCGGCTCGATGCGGTTCCTTACCTGTACGTACGGGAGGGCACCAACGGCGAGAATCTGCCGGAAACGCACGCATACCTGAAGCGTTGTCGAGCGGTCATCGAGGCCGAGTATCCGGATGCGGTGCTGCTGGCCGAAGCCAATCAATGGCCGGCCGATGTGGTCGACTACTTCGGTGACCCGGCGGTCGGTGGCGATGAATGCCATATGTGCTTCCACTTCCCTTTGATGCCACGAATTTTCATGGCAGCTCGACGAGAATCCCGATTCCCGATCTCGGAGATCCTGGCCCAGACACCAGATATCCCCTCGTCGTCGCAGTGGGGCATCTTCCTTCGCAACCACGACGAGCTCACACTCGAAATGGTCAGCGACGAAGATCGCGACTATATGTGGGCCGAGTACGCCAAGGACCCACGGATGAAGGCCAACATCGGCATCCGTCGACGACTGGCCACCCTGCTGGACAACGACCGGAACCAGCAGGAACTGTTCACCGCACTGTTGCTCTCATTGCCAGGAGCCCCCTGTCTGTACTACGGAGACGAGATCGGGATGGGTGACAACATCTGGCTCGGTGACCGGGACGGGGTCCGCACCCCGATGCAATGGTCGCCGGATCGTAACGGGGGCTTCTCCCGATCTGACCCGGCTCGACTCAACCTGCCGGCCATCATGGATCCGATCTACGGATTTCAGGCCATCAACGTCGAAGCCCAGCTGAACAGTTCGGCATCTTTGCTGCATTTCGTCCGGCGAATGATAGAAATCCGTAAACGACATGCCGCTTTTTCCGCCGGCATCTTCTCCGACCTCGGTGGTTCCAACCCGACGGTGCTCTCCTATGTGTTGACCGTCGATGAATCGGCCACCGTTGCGGGTTCATCGAACAAGACGGTGCTCTGCGTGAACAATCTCTCCCGGTTCCCGCAGCCGGTTGAACTGGATCTGCGGCGTTTCGAAGGGTCGGTGCCCACCGAACTCACTGGTGGGACGGCATTTCCGTCCATCGGTGAGTTGCCATACCTGCTGACGCTGCCGGGTCACGCGTTCTACTGGTTCGAGCTTTCACCGATCGAGAGTGCTCAAGGCGGGGCTGAAGGGTAAGTAACAAACTATGACCGGTACTTCTGAAGAAAATAATCACTCCAACCAGGCGCTGGCCGATTTACTCGCCGCCTGGCTACCTGGCCAACGCTGGTTCGCCGGCAAGGGCGGTGAACTGGGCCCAGTCACCATTTCCGCTCGCAGCATCGTCGCCGATGACCACGACGGCGCTCGCATCGAACATGTCATCTTCGAAGTGGCGACAAGCACCGGACCTCAGCACTACCAGCTATTCCTGGGTTGGCGGGAGGCGCTGACCAATCGTTTGGCGAGCTCCACAGTCGGTTCGGTCGACGGCGCCATGGCCTATGACGCTCTGCACGATGCCGCCGTCAGCTCCCGCTTGATCAGCGGTATCGCCAACAACGAAAGCTGGGGCGAGCTGCGACTCTCGGCGCAGCCCGGCACCGACATTGACGCCACCGCGGCCGGGTTGGTGATCGGCGGTGAGCAGTCCAACACCTCCATCATCTTCGGCGACTCCGCGATCCTGAAGGTCTACCGCCGGATCGAGCCGGGCATCAACCCCGATGTGGACATCCACCGCGCGCTGAAGGCGGCCGGGAGTAAGCATGTGGCCGCTCCCCTGGGTGTGATCGAAGCCGATGTTTCTGGTGAAAACACGACCCTGGGTTTCATGGCGTCCTTTTTCGCCAATTCTGCTGATGGGTGGGCGATGGCCACTGCCAGCGTCCGCGATTTGCTGGCCGAGGGCGATTTGCGAGCCGATGAGGTCGGTGGCGACTTCGCAGCCGAATCCCATCGACTCGGCGAAGCGGTCGCCGAGGTGCATCGTGACCTGGCAGCAGCATTCGGCACCGAGGAGGTGGATGCCGGCGGCTGGCAGGTCACGATTGATCAGATGATCGCCGAGGCCGAATCGGTGGCCGCCCATGTTCCCTCGCTCGCGGCTGCGCTCGACGGGATCAGGGCGACCTTCCAGGCCGCCCGTGGCGCGGGCAGCGCAGCGGTACGCCAACGCATCCACGGTGATCTGCACCTTGGTCAAACTCTGCGCACGCTCACCGGATGGGCGGTCATCGATTTCGAGGGTGAGCCGTCCAAGCCGTTGCGCGAGCGCCGGGAGAAGCAGATGCTGGCCAAAGATATCGCCGGCATGCTGCGCTCCCTGGATTACGCCGCGCACCACCTGATGCCAGGTGGTGCAACAGATCAGCAACAGACCTACCGGGCAGCTGAATGGGCCGGCCGGAACCGCAAGGCTTTTCTGGCTGGTTACGCGGCTGCGGCCGGAGCCGATCAGGTTGCCACCCTGGGCTCTCCGGAGCTGGTCAGGGCATTCGAGTTGGACAAAGCGGTATACGAAGTTGCTTACGAACACGGCAATCGGCCCAGCTGGGAGCCCATACCGCTGCACGCCATTTCCCTTTTGATCAAAGCCGGAGGAAACGCATGAGTGACAAAGAGGTCTCGCCCAGCACCGAGAGCAATCTCGATTCTGGTTTACCACTGCTCACCCCTGGCCCAGCTGTCGCCGCCGGTAAGGTCGCACCCGCGACGGTCGTGGAGCCCGCGCTGCCGGCCGGCCCGAGCACCGATGATTATGAAAAACTGATCGGCGGGGAGACGCACAACCCGCATGGCATTCTCGGCGCCCATCCGCAAGGCGACGGCACCACCATCGTCCGGACCCTGCGGCACCACGCCCACACCGTGGAACTGATCCACGACGGCAGCGAAGCTCCCTTCGAGCACGTTCACGGCGGTGTCTGGGCCATCACCGTGCAGGGCGAGGTCGGCGACTACCGAGTGCGGGTTTCCTACGGTCCGGAGGCCACCTATGTGGTCGATGATCCCTATCGATGGCTGCCGACTCTCGGCGAGATCGACCTGCACCTGATCGGCGAGGGCCGCCACGAACGACTCTGGGATGTCCTGGGTTCCCATGTTCGCAAATATGACACCCCCGGTGGTCCTGTCACCGGGACCTCGTTCGCAGTCTGGGCACCGAACGCCGCCGGGGTCCGGGTATCCGGCGATTTCGATCACTGGACCGGCGCCAGTCAGCCTCTTCGCTCGCTGGGTTCCACCGGTGTCTGGGAAATCTTCCTACCGGATGTGCATGCCGGAACCCGCTACAAGTTCCAGATTCTCGGCGAAGACCGGGTGTGGCGGGACAAGGCCGATCCGCTTGCCTTCTACTCCGAAGTGCCTCCGGAGACTGCTTCTGTTGTTTTCTCCAGCGACTACACCTGGGAAGACTCCGCCTGGGTCCAAGAGCGCTCAACCGCGGATGTTCTCCACTCCCCGATGTCCATCTACGAGGTGCACGCCGGATCCTGGAAGGTCGGTCTGTCCTACCGCGAGATGGCCGACGCGCTGATCGCCGATCTGAACGAGACCGCGTTCACCCACGTCGAGTTCATGCCGTTGGCCGGTCACCCCTTCGCCCCGTCCTGGGGGTATCAGGTGACCTCCTACTACGCCTCGGATTCTCGATTCGGCTCCCCCGATGACTTCCGTTACCTCGTCGACAAACTTCATCAGGCCGGTTACGGGGTCATCCTGGACTGGGTGCCGGCGCACTTCCCCAAGGACACGTTCGCATTGGCTCGATTCGACGGCACCCCGCTGTACGAACACGCCGACCCACGACGTGGGGAACAGCCGGACTGGGGCACCTACGTCTTCGACTTCGGACGCCGTGAGGTACGAAACTTCTTGGTGGCCAACGCATTGTTCTGGCTGGAGGAGTTCCATCTGGACGGTCTGCGGGTCGACGCGGTGGCGTCCATGCTGTATCTGGACTACTCCCGGGAGCACGGCCAGTGGCTGCCCAACGAGCACGGTGGCAACGAGAACCTCCAGGCGGTCTCGTTCCTCCAGGAGGTCAATGCCACCGTCGGTCGTCGGGTGCCCGGCGCGATGATGATCGCCGAGGAATCGACGGCGTGGCCCGGTGTCACCCGACCGACCCACCTGGGTGGCCTGGGCTTCCACCTCAAGTGGAATATGGGTTGGATGCACGACAGCCTCTCCTACCTGGCGCGTGACCCGGTACACCGCCCCTACCACCACAACGAGATGACATTCTCGTTGATGTACGCCTTCTCTGAACAGTTCGTGCTGCCGATCTCCCACGATGAAGTGGTGCATGGTAAGAGCTCCCTCTGGGGCAAGGTCCCTGGTGATGATTGGCGCAAGGCGGCCACCCTGCGGGCGTACTACGCGCATATGTGGGCGCACCCGGGCAAACAGCTGCTCTTCATGGGTCAGGAGTTGGGCGCGCCAACAGAATGGAGTGAGTCCCAGTCGCTGCCGTGGCACCTGCTGGACAATCCGCTGCACGCCGGCGTCCGGCACCTGGTGGGCGACCTGAACCGGACCTACCGGGTATCACCGGCGCTGTATACCCAGGACTTCACCCCGTCCGGATTCCAGTGGATCGACGCCAACGACCGCGACGGCAATGTGCTCTCCTACCTTCGCTGGGGATCGGACGGTTCGGTAGTGGCCTGCGTCTACAACTTCTCCGCCGATGTGCATCACGACTACCGGGTCGGGTTGCCCTTCGCCGGGGCCTGGCGAGAAGCCATCAACACCGATGATGACGCTTACGGCGGTTCCGGAGTGAGCAATGGAGCCATTGCCGCTGAAGAGGTTGCCTTCCACGGGCAGAAGGCGTCGGCGACGCTGACACTGCCGCCGCTGGGCGCCCTGTGGCTGGTGCCGGTCGATCCGGCCTGATCTAGGCTCAGTAGATGCGACGCCATCAGGGATTGATATTTGCCCTGGTGGCGTCGCTTTTTGTATTTCCGTTTGCCGGTGCTGCGGCCGCGGGTCCCAGCCCAGCCGCCCCTGCCGCGAAATCGCTGCCGCAAACAGTTCTCACCGCACTGAGCCTGTACTGGACACAGGTCTTCCCAGCAGCTTTCGGCCAGGAGTTCGCTTCTCTTCGTGGCGGTGTGCACCCGCTGGACTCCGGTCAAACCCTGATCGACGGTAAGGATTCCGGGGTTCTGTGCATTCCGAATCCGGCTCAGATCGCCGGCAATATGTATTACTGCCCCAGCGCCGACGGCATCGTCTACGACACCGGTGTGCTGGTGCCGGTACTCCTGCACCACTACGGCGTTCCCGGGTTGATCTCCAGCTTTGCCCACGAATTCGGACATGCCGTCGCCGCCAGGGTCGGAGTGGCCGGCGGGGATGCGATCAATATCGAAATCCAGGCCGATTGCTTCGCCGGAAACTTCCTGTCCTGGCTGAATTCTGGCGCCTCTACCGCCCTGTCGATGACGAAACCGGAATTGCTGCAGGCCTTTCAGCCGATCGTTGACTTCCGGGACCAGATCAGTACCACACCCATCGATCCGGGAGCGCACGGTCTGGGAATAGACCGGGCCCAGGCGGTGCTGCTCGGTTTTCGCTCCGACCCGACGGTGTGCCGGGATATCGGTATCTCGTCGACCTCACTGGCGCTCGGCAGATTCGACGCCGGCCCGGAACAACCCCCTCGATGGGCGGGTGATTCCGAAGTGCTGGCGGCCGCCCGCAGCAGCGCATCCCTGGACAATGCGGTACCCGCAACATCAGATGTCGAGGTTGCGGCCACCATCGGCCAATTCGGATTGGGCGCTGCTGTCGTGCTGGCGGCGCCCGGCGCTGATGCCTGCGATGTCGGAAGGTGGACCGCCTCGGTCTACGGCACCGGACCGGCAGGATCACTGGGATCCTGGGTCGGCGATGTGGATGAGGGCCTGGACCTGATCCGCTACCGACCGCAGGCCACCTTCGCCGATCTCACCGGTTTTATCGACGGATTCGCCACCGATTGCATCAGTACAGCGCCGCCGCCAGCGCGCGACGTGCCTTGACCACCCGGTCGTCATCGATGCCAACCAGGGCGAACAGCTCCAGGAGATGCTCTCTTGCCACCGAGCGCTCCGGATCCGAGGTCAGACCGATGGTGTTGATCAAGCGGGCAAAGGCAGCATCAGCATCACCGGCGTACAGCAGGAAGTCGGCAGCGCCGAGTTGCGCGGTGATGTTGTCCGGCTCGGCATCGCCCAGCGCAACGATGTCGGTTGGCAATGTTTCGACCCGCTGCATGAACGTGACCTGCTGAACCGCCGCGAGGACCTCGGTGTTCGCCGGTTCGGTATCCAGGATCACCTGGTACGCGGCCAGCGCAGCGTCATAGTCGCCGGCCTCGATGGCGTCCTGGGCGGCGGTGAAACGCTGATCCTCAACCTCTTCCACCGGAGTGTCTTCGGGTAAACCAGCGGCTGTTTCGGCCTCAGCGATACCTGGCAACTGTGGACGCAGAGCCTCGATCAACGAATCCAGCCAGGCCCTCAACTGCGGCTCCGGCTGGGCACCGGAGAATGCGTCTACGGGCTGCCCCTGGGCCAGTGCCACGATGGTTGGAATGGATTTGACCTGAAATGCCTGCGCCACCCGTGGATTGGCATCAACATCGACCTTGGCCAGCAGTACCGCGCCCTGATAGGAATCGACCAATCGCTCCAGGAGCGGCGAGAGTTGCTTACACGGTTCGCACCAGGTGGCCCACAGATCGATGACCACCAACACGTCATTGGACTTCTCCACGATGGCACCGAAGATTTCCTCGGTGACATCAATGACAAAACGGGATCTATCGGCTGGCGGAGCGGCATCGCCGGGCCCGGGGGGAGCACCGGGAGCTGGTTTGTTCTTCAGCGGCGAGAGGTCGATGGCACGCGAAAAAGCGGCCGACAGGGCAGCGTGCTGCAGCGGATCCGGACTGGTCATTTCTCCATCTTCACATGTTCGGTAGTCGAGGTCATGACGCACTGCCGCACCGGCCAGGACTGGTCGATTACTACATCCGACTGGCCCTGGGAGCGCAAATACGCCTGGAAATGGATCGCCCAGCGGCGTTGCCATTCCACCTGGGAGGAACGCAGCGGTAGGGGGTCGGCATTCCCGATCATGGGGTACATCCCGGCAATCGCCCGCGCCACCGCCACCGCCGCAATGGAATCACCGGTCGCACTGTGCGCGTGCGGCGTCGGGACGCCATAGAACTCTCCCGCGGCGTCCAGTGTCCTCTTGCCTTTGCGATAACGATCCACGTAGCGGTCGATCACCAACGGGTCGACGATGATCGCGTCCTTCCACTCCGGCAGGTCCGACGGCGGAATCAGCCCGTGTCGGCGTGCCTCCGCGTCCAGCAAACTCAGATCGTAGATCGCGTTGAAGATGACCGTCGGGTGCCCGGCAGCCCAGCTCTGGCGCAGCGCCTCGATTATTTCGGCAATCGCCTGGCCGGCCGGCCGACCGTTGGTGCGGGCGTGCTCGGTGGAAATGCCGTGGATTCGGCTCGCTTCGGCCGGGATTTCCCCCCCGGGGTCGATCAGCCAGGTGTTGGTCGCCGGCAGCTGATTGCCGTCCCGATCCAGATGCACCACCGCAGCGGTGACGATCCTGGAGGTCAAAGTGTTGATCCCGGTGGTTTCGGTGTCAAACCCAACCAGGGTGCCGGCAAACAGTGCGGCCGGCGGTGGCGGCGGAAAGGTCAGTCTCAGTGGCCTGGTGACGCAGGCGGCAGCTCCGGCCCGAAATATTCGTCGTCGACCTCGGCCGGATACCCGTCGAACGCTTCGCACCTGCAACAGCGAGAGTTCTACCGGCGCAAGCTCAAAAAGGGTGAGCGTGGATGCACCGTTCATGACCCGTTGCCTCCCCTTCTGATTCGGCCAATTTAATCTTTGCCTGGTCAGGCTACGACACCCCACCGACAGCGCAGGCAGCGCCAATTCCGACAGGCCGCGGCCGGCAATGTCAGTGCTGCTAGCGTCACTGGCGTGAGCTCTGAATCCGTGACCCCCGAAGAACCATTTGATCTGATCGCGCGTGCTGCCGGCCTGTGGCGTGAGCGGATCGGACCCTCGGAGTCGATGGAGGCGGTCACCAATGTGATGCGTGTCCAACAGATCCTGCAGGCCGCCGTTGATGAGTCCCTCCGACCCCACGGCCTGACCTTCGCCCGATATGAGGCGTTGGTACTGCTGTCGTTCTCCAGCCGGGATTCGCTACCGATGCGCTTGATGGGCGAGCGACTCCAGCTACATCCGACGTCCATCACCAATATCGTGGACCGCCTCGAGGCCGACGGATTGGCCCAACGACTACCACATCCGACCGACCGACGAACCACACTCGTGGCGCTGACCCCCACCGGTCGGACCCGGTTGGAAGTGGCCACCAAATCGGTACTCAAAACGGACTTCGGCTTCGTCGGCCTCGATGGCGGTGAGCTGCAACAGCTTTCGCTGCTGCTGACCAAACTACGCAAGGCCGCCGGCGATTTCTGAGCCCGCGCTACGCCGAGTCCCATTGGAAGAACCGGGTGGCCACGTCGCGGTGTTTGCCAAACGGTCTCAGACCGAAATGATCAGAGCGTCACCCTGTCCACCGCCGCCGCACAGAGCCGCCGCGCCAATGCCGCCGCCGCGACGACCAAGTTCTAACGCCAGGTGCAACACCAGTCGGGCTCCGGAAGCGCCGATCGGATGACCGAGCGCAATGGCTCCACCGTTGACATTGATGATGTCCTCGGAGATACCCAGGGCGCGGGCCGAGGCGATACCCACAGCGGCAAATGCTTCGTTGATTTCAATCAGGTCAAGGTCTTTGGGGTCGAGCCCCTGTTTGCCGCAGGCGTGCTTGATGGCGTTGGCCGGTTGCAACTGCAGGCTTGAGTCCGGTCCTGCGACGTTTCCGTGGGCACCGATTTCGGCGATCCAGGTCAGTCCCCTACTGATGGCCAATTCCTTGTCCATCACCACCACAGCGGCGGCGCCGTCGGAGATCGGTGACGCCGATCCGGCGGTGATGGTGCCGTCCTTGCGGAAGGCCGGCCGTAAACCGGCCAGCACCTCGGCGGTGGTTTCCCCTCGGACGCCCTCGTCGGCGCTGACGGTCACGGTGCCCTTTCGGCCTGGCACCTGCACTGCGGTGATCTCGTCAGCGAAAATACCGGCCTCGATTGCCGCTGCCGCGCGTTGATGGGAGCGGGCGGCGAAGGCATCCTGCTCTTGCCGGCTGATCACTGCGCGGTCTTCGTCGTTGGCCGATTCGGTGAGCAGACCCATCGCCTGATCGGTGAAGGCGTCCCACAGACCGTCGTAGGCCATGTGGTCGATCATCGTGACGTCGCCGTATTTGAAGCCGGCGCGAGAACCTGGCAGCAGATGCGGCGCCAGCGTCATCGACTCCATACCGCCGGCCACCACTGTCTTGAATTCACCGGCTCGAATCAGTTGGTCGGCCAGTGCGATCGCATCAAGTCCGGACAAGCACACCTTGTTGATGGTCAGGGCCGGGACATCCAAGCCGATACCGCCGGCCACGGCTGCCTGCCGGGCCGCGATCTGGCCGACACCGGCGCCCAGCACCTGGCCCATGATGACGTATTCGATGTCTTCGGCGGCCACACCTGACCGGGCCAGCGCGCCGGCGATGGCGGCGCCGCCCAGATCTGTCGACTTCACCGTCCCCAGTGCTCCGGCCAATTTGCCG
>JBBSRY010000006.1:0-14546 GCA_038242595.1 Mycobacteriales bacterium | reverse complement strand
GTAGGCAAGAGCCGGTGCCGGTGGGAATTCTCCCGAAATCTGCGCAGCCAACTCGGCCGGATCGGCAACCGGCCGGTCGGCCGGCACCATCCGGGTCCCGGTGGGGCCGTGGATCGGCGGCCGGCGGGTGGTTGCTCCGGACGGACCGACCGGCCGGGTCGGTCCGGATGGGTGCGAGCTGCCGACAGTCGACCGCTGCGGTTTGGGTACTACCGGCGCCGGAACCGGAACCCGCCGGATGTTGAGTCTGGCCCGGATTCTGATCAGATCGGACAGAAAGGTGCCGGCATCGCGCGGTCGCAAACTGGAGTCACGTGAGGTGGCGTCGAGTAACAGTTCATCCAGCGCGGCCGGGACCCCGGGGGCCTGCTGCGATACGGCCGGCACATCGGAATGAACATGCTGGTAGGCAACACTGATGGCGTTGTCACCGGCATAGGGTGGTGCGCCGGTGAGCATTTCGTAGGCAAGTACAGCGGCGGAATAAACATCGGATCTGGCGTCGGCGAAGCCGGTGGATACCTGTTCCGGTGAAAGGTAGGCGACAGTGCCCAGGATGACATTGCCGGTCATCATGGTGTTCGAGGAGACCGCGCGAACGAGGCCGAAATCAGCAACCTTGACTTCACCGCGGCTGGAAATGAGCACATTTTCTGGTTTGACGTCCCGGTGCACCAATCCCGCTTCATGGGCCGCGCCGAGTGCCGAGAGCACCGGTTCCAGGATCGAGAGTGCGACCGGCACCGATAGTGACCCCCGTTGTTTGAGGAGATCGCGCAGGGTTCCGCCGTCGATCAGTTCCATCACCAGAAAGACGGACTCGCCGTCGCGACCGTGATCATAAACGGCCACCACTCCGGGATGTCCCAAACCGGCGGCCGATCGGGCTTCGCGTTCGAAACGAGTCAGGAATGTGGGGTCGGAGGCAAACTCGGGCTTCATCACCTTGACCGCTACCGGCCGATCCAGTCGCAGGTCAACGCCCCGATACACGGTGGACATGCCGCCGCGCGCCACCAAACTACCGACCCGGTACCGGCCATCGAGTACCGTGCCGGTCAATCCGGAGTTCGGTTGCCTGTCCACGACCGCCCATCCTATTTGAGCAGCGGCCCGCCGTGTGCTCCTTTGCCGTCGGACTGGCTTTGCGGCGCGTCGGATGGCACGCTGGAAGGCGTGCCAACTACTCCCACTTATGTTCCGGTCCCCGATATTGCCGAAGCTCTGCACGTGCTGGTGACCAAGGTGCATCAGTTGATCAACGAGCGCCAACTGCTGGCGGTGCGGGAGGACGGGAAGCTGCGGGTACCGGCCGAATTCGTCACGGCGGGGGAGATCACCAAAGGTCTGCCGGGAACCATCGTCCTGCTGACCGATGCGGGGTTCACCGACTCCGAGATCATGGACTGGCTCTACGAATCCGATGACTCGTTGCCGGGAACACCCATTGACGCGCTACGGGAGAACCGCGGTACCGAGGTCAAGCGCCGGGCTCAGGCCGAAAGTTAGAAACTGCGCTTGGTGGCTGCCTGCGCCAACTGGACCAAAGCGGACTTGGCCACCGGCTCGAGTCCGGCGTGCTCAATTGCCGCCAGGCCTGACCGGGTCAGATCCGTGATTCTCGCTTCGATGTCGGCGACCGCGCCGGAGTGTTGGATCAGTTGGGCCAGCCTGGTCACCTTGGCCGGCCCGGTCATCACACCAACACCGGCGTCGAGTTCGGCCAGTAGTTCCTCTTGACTCGACAAGTATTTGCGAGCCATCGCCAACAGCACCGTGTGCTTACCCTCCATCAGATCATCGCCGGCCGGTTTGCCAGTGATCGCCGCATCGCCGAAGACGCCGAGCAGATCATCGCGCAGTTGAAAAGCGATGCCGATGTCGGCGCCATAAGCACGCAGCGCCGCCACCTGATCCTGTGATGCCCCGGCCAGCGCGGCGCCCAGATGCAGCGGCCGTTCGATGGTGTAGGCCGCGGTCTTGTAGCGATTCACTGTCATGGCATCGGCGATTTGCTGATCCGGATCGGTCCCATTGTCCGCGGTCGCGGCAATATCGAGCATTTGCCCGGCCAGTACCTCGGTACGCATCGCGCGCCAGGCCGACAAGCAGGCCGGTGCCCGACCAAGATGCAGTGCCGCATCGGTGAACAAATCATCGGCCCAGGCCAGCGCCAGGTCACCGAGTAGTACCGCCAGTGAGACGCCGAAGTGGTCCGAATCCCCCAGAAGTCCTTGTTCTGCATGGGTTTTGGTGAGGAACCGGTGCGTGCTGGGTTCGCCGCGGCGGGTTTCGGACCGGTCAATGATGTCGTCGTGAATCAGCGCGCAGCTCTGGATCAGTTCCAAGGCTGCCGCCGCCCGCAACACACCGTGTTCGGCATCCGGACCGACAGCATCGGACCCGAGAGCCGAGCGCCATCCCCAATACATGAATCGCGGCCGCAGACGTTTTCCACCTTGCAGGGTGAAATTGATCAATGCGTCGACCAGCGGCCCCAGCCGGGAATCGACCCGAACGACCTCGGAGCGCCGAGCGGCCAACTCCGAGCGCAGAATGTGGCCGACGATGGCCGGAATGTCGGGGTTGCTGGCGTGGAGGGGCACACCCTCACAGTAAGCTGACCCACCATGGAGACTGTCATTGACCGACTGTCCGCCGGTGGTCCCCAGTTCTCAGTCGAGTTCTTCCCGCCCAAGGACGATGCGGGCGAAATTCAGCTGTGGCGCACGATTCGTGAACTCGAACCGCTGCGCCCGGCCTTTGTTTCCGTTACCTACGGTGCGGGCGGCGGAAGCCGTGATCGCACCATCCGGGTGACCGGGCGGATCGCCACCGAAACAACTCTGGTGCCGATGGCACATCTGACGGCGGTCAAGCATACGGTCGCCGAACTCCGGCATGTGATCGGTTCCTACGCGGCGGTCGGGGTCCGAAATGTGCTCGCCCTGCGCGGCGATCCACCCGGAAATATCAGCGGCGAGTGGGTTGCGACCCCAGGTGGTCTGAGCTACGCCTCGGAACTGGTGGAACTGACCAAATCACTGGGCGACTTCTGTGTCGGGGTGGCCTGTTTCCCGGAAATGCACCCGCATTCCACCGACCCGGAACTTGACGCGCAATACCTGATCAGCAAACTCCGGGCCGGCGCTGATTTCGCCACCACCCAGATGCTGTTCTCGGCCGGCGACTATCTGCGGCTGCGTGACAGGGTCACCGCCGCCGGTTTGAATACCCCGATTCTGCCCGGCATCATGCCGATCACCTCCTGGAAGGGCATCGCCCGGATGGCCACCATGGCCGGTCAAACGGTGCCGCAATCGGTGATCGACCGCTTCGAACCGTTGCAGGAGGATCCGGCCGCGGTACGGGCCGAAGGCGTTAAATTCGCGGTGGAAATGTGTACGGAGTTGCTCCCCGAAGGAGTTCCCTCACTGCACTTCTACACGCTCAACCGCTCACGCTCCACCCTGGCCATCCTGGATGCTCTGGGCATGGGCGCTGCGGCGACCAAAGGCGTCTTGGCCACCGCTTCCCCTTGAACCATGACCCCTCAGGCATGAGGAGAGGAGAACTGCCGCGTTGACGATGGAAACGCTCGAACAAGTTTTGGGCATCGGCGCGGCAGTGATTCTCCTGGCTTTGCTCGCGATCCGGTTCTCCCGCAAACTCGGTCTGCCCTCATTGCTGCTCTACCTGGCGATCGGCATCCTGTTGGGAAGTGCCGGGCTCGGCATTGACTTCGGCGCTTCGGACACCAACGCCACCACCGCCAATACGCTCCTGACCGAGCAGTTGGGCCTGGGCGCGCTGGTCTTCATCCTGGCCGAGGGCGGGATCACCACCCGCTGGGATCACGTCAAACCCTCACTGGGTCTTGGTATCTCGTTGTCAACGATCGCGGTGGTGGTGTCCGTCGCGGTTGTCGGCCTCGGGGTGCACCTGGTAATGGGCTTCGATTGGCGGACCTCATTTCTCTGGGGCGCGGTGCTGTCGAGCACTGACGCTGCCGCCGTGTTCTCGGTACTGCGAGGGGTTGGCGTCAAACGACGGCTGTCCGCGGCGCTGGAGCTGGAGTCCGGATTCAACGATGCGCCGGTCGTCATCGCCGTACTGCTGTTGGCCGGCACCACCGAGATTTCCTGGACCGATCCACTGCTGGTGCTCTACGAATTGATCGCCGGAGCGGCCATCGGGGCCGGACTCGGATTCGGCGGTGCCTGGTGGCTTCGCCGCGGCGCACTTCCCAGCGCCGGACTGTATCCGCTGGCCACCGTCGCGTTGATCTGTGGTGCCTATGCCGTGGGTCAGTTTGCCCATGCATCCGGTTTCATGGCCACCTTTGTGGCCGCCCTGTGGCTGGGCAATGCCAGACTGCCGCACCGGGCCGCCACCCTTTCCTTCGCCGAGGGCCTGGGCTGGTTGGCCCAGATCGGGCTGTTTGTGATGCTTGGTCTGTATGTCGACCCGAAGCGACTGCCGGCGGCGATCGGTATCGCCATCGTGATCGGTTTGATCGTGCTGTTGGTAGCCCGGCCGCTGTCCATCATCGCGGCATCACTGCCGTTCAAATTGTCCTGGCGGGATCAAGCCATGCTGTCCTGGTCGGGGCTGCGCGGGGCGGTGCCGATTGTGCTGGCAATGATCCCGCTCTATCAGAACAATGACGACAACTCCCGGCTGCTGCTGGATGTGGTGGTCATCATCGTGATCATCTACACCCTGCTCCAGGGCACCACTTTGCCCTGGGTGGCCAAGATGCTCGGTGCGATCGAGTTGGGGCAACCGACCGAGGTCGAGGTCGAAGCCGCCCCGTTGGAGGAAATGCACGCGCAATTGCTGCAATTCCGGATTCCCGATGGCTCCCGCCTGCACGGTGTGTACGTCAATGAACTGCGACTGCCGAAGGCGGCGACGATTTCGCTGGTGCTCCGGGACGGTGTCTCGGTTCCGATCAGCCCCACCACCCGTTTGCAGAAGGGTGACCAGATGCTGGTGGTAGTCCCGGAGAAGCAACGCGCTGTCACCGAGAAGCGGTTACGAGCGGTTGGCCGCGGCGGCGCCCTGGCCGCCTGGTTCGGCGAGCAGGGCGAACCCAACGGCAAATAGATGGGACACTGGTGGGGTGACCGAGGAGAAGCCAGACGCATCAGAAGCTGAACCCCAGGAAGCGATCCTGCCTCCCCGCCGCGTCACACTGGTGGCCATCCTCGCGTTCACGATCGTGGTGCTGGACCTGATCACCAAGATCATCGCGGTCGCCACGCTCAGTGAAATTACCCCGGCTGCGGAACAACCACGCATTCTCGGTGGCGCCGTCTACTTCTCGCTGATCCGCAACCCGGGAGCGGCATTCTCGCTGGCCACCGGGATGACCTGGATCCTGGCGCTGATCATGTTGGTCGTCATCATCGCCATCATTCGGTTGGCTCCCAAACTGCGGTCCGGGCGTTGGGCCACCTCGCTAGGTCTGATCCTGGGCGGCGCACTGGGCAACTTCAGCGATCGGGTGTTCAGATCGCCGGGCTTCTTCCAGGGGCACGTGGTCGACTTCGTGTCGGTATTTGGCCCCAACGCGGAATACTTTCCGGTGTTTAATGTCGCCGACTCGGCGATCACCATCGGTGGCGTACTACTGGTTTTGACCGCATTCACCGGCGTGGATTACGACGGTTCAAAAATTGTGAAGGATTCAAAAAAGTGAGTGATTTACGTTCCCTGCCGGTACCGGAAGGACTGGCGGGGGAGCGGGTCGACGCCGGTCTGGCGCGGTTGCTCGGGATGAGTCGTACCGCCGTTGCCGCCATCATCGATGACGGTGGGGTGACCATTGACGGATCGGTGGTGATCAGATCCGAACGACTGCTGCCCGGTACCTGGCTGGAGATCACCCTGCCGGAACTCCAGCACCGACCCGCCGTCGTTGCAGTCGACGTGCATGGCCTGAGTCTGCTCTACGAAGATGCCGACATCGTGGTGGTCGACAAACCGGTCGGCGTCGCGGCCCATTCCAGCCCCGGCTGGGACGGCCCGACAGTCACCGGAGTGCTTGCCGCCCGCGGTGTTTCGGTGGCCAATGTCGGAGCCGAAGAACGTCAGGGCATCGTGCACCGGCTGGACGTGGGAACCACCGGAGCCATGGTGGTGGCCAAGAGCCACCGGGCCTACACCCATCTCAAGGCAGCCTTCAAAGAACGAACTGTCGAAAAGGTGTACCACGCCATCGTGCAGGGGCACCCTGATCCCTCCGCCGGCACCATCGACGCACCGATCGGTCGGCACCCGAAATCGGACTGGAAATTCGCCGTCGTCAACGATGGCCGCGATTCGATCACGCACTACGACACCCTGGAAATGTTCCCGGCCGCCACCCTGGTGCAGGTACATCTGGAGACCGGCCGCACCCATCAGATCCGGGTGCACTTCGCTGCCCTACATCATCCTTTGGTCGGCGACACGACCTACGGGAGTGACCCGAAGCTGGCCGCCACCGTAGGATTGAAAAGGCAGTGGTTGCATGCCCGAACCCTCGCCTTCGCCCACCCCGACGATGGCCGTCGGGTCGAGTTCACCAGCCCGTACCCTCAGGATTTGAACGACGCCTTGCAGGTTTTGCGGGACAGTTAGGACTTACCAGGTATGTCAGGTTCTTCAGCAAAGGACTCTTTCGTCCACCTGCACGTTCATACCGAGTACTCGATGCTCGACGGCGCCGCCCGGCTTGGTCAACTCTTTGAGCGGACCAACGAGATGGGGATGCCGGCCCTGGCGATGACCGATCACGGCAACGTCTTCGGCGCCTACGATTTCTACAAGCAGGCCACCGCTGCCGGCATCAAGCCGATCATCGGTATGGAGGCCTACCTCACGCCGAACACCTCGCGGTATGAGAAGAAGCCGGTTCGGTGGGCATCCGGCGGTGAGGACGATATCTCCGGTTCGGGCGCCTACACGCACATGACGTTGCTCTCCACCTCCCGGGAGGGCATGCACAATCTGTTCCGGCTCTCCTCCCGGTCATCGCTGGAAGGGTTCTACCGCAAACCGCGCGCCGACCGAGAACTCCTTGCGCAGTACGCCAAGGGACTGATCGGCAGCAGCGGTTGTGCCTCCGGGGAGATCCAGACCCTGCTCCGGATCGGTGACTACCAAAAGGCTTTGGCCAGCGCCGCCGAATTCCGCGATATCTTCGGTGCGGGCAATTTCTACGTCGAACTGATGGACCACGGCCTCGGTATCGAACTGCGGGTGATGCCTGATCTGTTGCGGCTGGCCAAGGAACTGAACCTACCGGTGGTGGCCACCAACGACCTGCACTACACCAACCCGGAGGACGCGGCCACCCACGGTGCGCTGCTCTGCGTGCAGTCCGGCAAGACGCTCGACGATCCCAATCGCTTCAAATTCGACGCCGATGAGTTCTATCTCAAATCACCGGCCGAGATGCGTCGACTCTGGGAAGGCAAATACGACCTGAAAGAGGCCTGCGACAACACGCTGCTGATCGCCGAGCGCTGCGAAACGGCTTTCGACACCGACTCCTCCTATATGCCCAAGTACCCGTTGCCCGACGGGGAAACGGAGAAGACCTGGTTCACCAAGGAGGTGCAGCGGGGACTGGAGGGTCGTTTCCCCGGCGGCATTGGTGAGGAGGTTCAGGCCCGCGCCGATTTCGAGGTCAATGTCATCCTGGGAATGAATTTCCCGGGCTACTTCCTGGTCGTTGCCGATTTCATCAACTGGGCCAAGAACAATGGCATCAGGGTCGGCCCCGGCCGTGGTTCCGGCGCCGGTTCGATGGTGGCCTACGCAATGCGGATCACCGACCTCAATCCGATCCAGCACGGTCTGCTCTTCGAGCGCTTTCTCAACCCGGACCGCGTCTCGATGCCCGACTTCGACATTGACTTCGACGAGCGCCGACGCGGTGACGTCATCCGATACGTGACCGAAAAGTACGGTGACGACCGGGTCGCGCAGATCGTTACCTACGGCACCATCAAGGCCAAGCAGGCGGTCAAGGATTCGGCTCGGGTCTTGGGGATGCCGTTCTCCGTCGGTGACCGCATCACCAAGGTGATGCCGGCGCCGGTGATGGGTAAAGACGTGCCGCTGTCGAAGATTTTCGACGCCGGGCACGAGCGTTACTCCGAAGGCGCCGAATTCCGGGCACTGGTGGAATCGGACGCCGAAGTTGCTCGGGTAATCGAAACCGCCAAGGGCCTGGAAGGCCTGAAGCGGCAGTGGGGGGTGCACGCGGCCGGCGTCATCATGTCCTCGGATCCGTTGCTGGACCTGATCCCGATCATGAAGCGGGAACTGGACGGGGCGATCATCACCCAGTTCGATTACCCGACCTGTGAAACCCTCGGGTTGATCAAGATGGACTTTCTGGGGCTGCGCAACCTCACCGTCCTGGACGATGCGTTGATCAACATCAAGGCCAACCGCGGTGAAACCATCGTGTTGGAAGATCTGGCGTTGGACGATCCGAATACCTTCGCCCTGCTGGCCCGCGGTGACACACTCGGCGTCTTCCAGCTCGACGGCGGCCCTATGCGCGCCCTGCTGCGTTCGATGAAACCCGATAATTTCGAGGACATCTCGGCGGTGGGCGCACTTTACCGACCGGGTCCGATGGGTGCCAACTCACACAACGAGTACGCCGATCGCAAGAACGGCCGTAAACCGGTGGTCCCGATTCATCCCGAACTCGCGGAACCACTGGCCGAAACCCTTGGCGATACCTACGGTCTCATCGTCTATCAAGAGCAGGTCATGGCCATCGCGCAGGTGGTGGCAGGCTTCTCCCTTGGCCAGGCCGACCTGCTGCGTCGCGCGATGGGAAAGAAGAAGAAGTCCGAACTGGACAAGCAGTTCGAGGGTTTCTCCGCCGGGATGCACGAGCGAGGATTCTCTTCCGCGGCGGTGAAAGCCCTGTGGGACATCCTGTTGCCATTCTCCGATTACGCCTTCAACAAGGCCCACTCGGCGGCCTACGGCCTGGTCTCCTATTGGACGGCCTACCTCAAGGCCAACTACACCGCCGAGTACATGGCGGCGCTGTTGACCTCGGTCGGCGACGACAAGGACAAGATGGCGATCTACCTGGCCGAGTGCCGAGCCAGGTCGATCAAAGTACTACCGCCGGATGTCAACTTTTCCGAACGAGACTTCGCCCCGGTCGGCACCGATATCCGCTTCGGGCTCTCGGCCATCCGCAATGTCGGCACCGGTGTTGTCGCTTCGCTGGTGGCCGCCCGCAGAGAGAAGGGCAACTACACCGACTTCAGCGACTTCCTGTCCAAGGTCGACGCCGTCGCCTGCAACAAAAAGGTCATCGAATCGCTGATCAAGGCCGGTGCGTTCGATTCGCTCAATCATCCCCGTAAGGGGCTGCTGATGGTGCACACCGAGGCCGTCGACTCGGTGATGAGTGTCAAGAAGGCCGAAGCCGCCGGTCAGTTCGACCTCTTCGGTGAGATGAGCGCCGAAGAAACCGGTGACGCTTTTGCCATCACCATCCCGGACACCGAATGGGAGACGAAGCTGCGCTTGGGCTTCGAACGAGAAATGCTCGGACTCTATGTCTCCGGGCACCCGCTGTCCGGAGTCGAGCATGTGCTGGCCAAACAGACGGATGCTTCCATCACCGACATCCTGGATGGCACCGCGCCGGACCGCGCCACCGTCATCGTCGGCGGTATTTTGACCAACCTCGGACGACGGGTGACCAAGAAGGGCGACGCCTGGGCATCGGCCAATATCGAAGATCTGGTCGGCGGCGTCGAGGTGCTGTTCTTCCCCAAGGTCTACGCCGAAGCGGCTCTGCACCTGGCCGAAGATGCGATCGTGCTGATCAAGGGTCAGGTGTCGAGATCGGATGAACGGCTCAGTCTGCGGGCCACCCAGGTCATTGTGCCGGATCTGACCGACAACTCCAATCGAGGTCCGATGCAGGTTTCGATGTCGGTGACCCGTTGCACACCACCGATTGTCGACCGACTGCGCGATGTGCTGCGGGCGCATCCGGGTACCACCCAGGTGCACGTTCGGCTACTCAACGGTCAGCGGACTACACTGATGAGCCTGGCGGATGGATTGCGCGTCACCATCACCTCGGCATTGATGGGCGATTTGAAAGCGTTGCTCGGGGCGGATTGCCTCACATGAGAACTGTCCGGCGCCAAGCACCGCTGATCGTCCTCATTGCCTTGATACTCGGGGTCATCCAGGGACTGCTCTGGGCCCGGCTGGCGCCGGGAGCGCAGTACAAGGTCTACACCGACGGCGCTTTCCAGGCGCTGCCGACGGAATCGTTGAACAACTTCACCGACTTTGCGATCTTTGCCCTGCTCGGTCTGGCGGTTGGCTTCATCGGTTCTTACATCTGCTGGCAGTTTCGCGCGCTGCGCGGTATCTCGATGTTGATGGTCGTGGGGGTATCGGCCACAGCAGGCAGTGCGCAGGCCGGGCTGGTGGCCTATTTTTCGGCCGGCGGAACGGTACCCGGGAGTGTCGGGGCGCAGGCGGCCGAATCCATCGTGACCGCGCCACCCGTCCTTATCGGCTGGCCGATGATCCTGGCGCAACCGGCTGCTGCCGTGCTGCTGTACACGTTCCTGGTGGCCTGGAACGGGTTGCCGGATTTGGGCCGGGTACGTGAACTAGCCGTTTGATTTCTGGCCATACCCACCGAAAGCCCGCTCACTTTCGAAGATCTCCTGATCGCTGAGTGAACTCAGCGGCCGTCCGGTGCTCAATGCCCGCAGCGCGACTTCGCAGACATACTCCAGGTACTCCACCTGGGTTAGCGTTTTGATCAGGTTGCTGCCGGCGATCACCGCGCCATGATTGGCCATCAAGGCGGCGCTGCGGCCGACCATGGCCTCGGCCACATTGGTGGCCAACTCCGGAGTGCCGAATCTGGAGTAGGGCGACACCCGAATCGGACCACCAAAAAGTGCCGAATAGTAATGCGTGTTCGGCACCATTTCCACCACGGTGGAGAGCGCAGAGGATGCCGGCGCGTGGGTATGGATGAGCGAGCGATGCTGTGAGCCCGCGTAAACGGCCAAGTGCAATGGGAGCTCGCTGGACGGGGCCAAACTCGCCTGATAAACACTGCCATCAAGCCGGTGAATACCTACATCCTCGGCGGTCATCTCGTCGTAGTTCACCCCGCTGGGGGAGATCACCACCAGGTTATCAACCCTGATCGACACATTTCCGGCGGTACCGACAACCAGACCGCGTGTTTGCAACTGCCGGCAGGTGTCGGCAATCAATTGGCGTTGTTCCTGTAGTTCCATCACACACCACTTTCGGGCAGGTTGTTGGCGAATTCTCGTTGCCGGCCAAAGAGTTCCAGCCGATGTCGATAGGCAAGGTGCCGGTGCGGATCGGGCTGGTGAGTGGCCGAAATCGGGGCTGCAAAAGCTCGAAGATCCTCCCGGCCGGCAATATCGCCGATGCACATTCCGGCCAGATAGGCCGCGCCCTGGGCGGCGCCGGACCCACCGGTCGGTCGCTCCACCGGCAGCCCGAGCACATCGGACTTGATCTGCAACCACACCCGATTGCGGGCTCCGCCGCCGGTGCTGCGGATCTGGTCGATAGCGATGCCGGCGTCTGTGAGCTGTTGAATATCAGCGGCCAGCGCCATGGCCACCCCCTCCATTGCGGCGATGATCAGATCGGCGGGTTCGGAATCAAGGCCGATACCGGTGACCGATCCCCGGGTGCCGGTATTCCAGGTCGGGGTTCGTTCACCGGCCAGGCTGGGCACCATGGTGATCGGACTCGGGCGTTGCCGCATGGTCAGTTGCGCCGGCTCCAACAACGATGTGCCGCCGGCCAGAGTCTTGACCAACCAGTCAATCACCGACCCCGCAGTCACCTGAGCGGTGAGCACCAGATCGGTATCCGGGAAGCAGTGCCGGACATTGATGAAACCAGGTATTCGGAGGTCGCGTTCCACGGCCACCATGCCGACATTGGAAAAGCCGGTCATTTCGGCAAAGGGATCACCCGCCGCGAGGACTGCCGATTCCAGTGCGGTTCCAATGGCGTCGATGCCGCCTGCTGCCACCGGGCAGCCGATCGGTAAACCGGTGGCCTGCGCCGCCGATCGTGTTATCCGGCCGACGATCTCGGTCATCGGATAAATCGGGGCCAACTTGTTTATCGGTACCCCGATAGCGCTGAGCCGAGGATCGATATCGTTGAATTCCGGTCGCCACCCCTGCAACATCGAGGCGGTGCACTCATCAAGACTTGCCACCCCGGTCAGTCGATGCACAATGTACCCGTTGCAGGACAACACATTTTTGGCGGCCGCAAGTTGCGCCGGGCGGTACCTGGAGAGCCACAGCAATTTCGCGGTACCGAAATACGGATCCGCCACCACCACCTGGTCGTTGATTCGCTGCTGGATTTCGCGGGCTTCGGCCAGCGCCCGTCGATCGGCCCACAACAACGCCGGTCCGGTTGGCGTCCCCGCTTCATCAACCGGGACCAGCGTCGGTGCCTGACTGGTGACCGCTACGGCCCTGACGTCGAAATCGACCACCAGTGGTGTGAGGATGGCAATGGTTGCCTGCCACCAATCTTCGGCACTCTGCTCGATGCCGGTGCCCTGCGACGTGTAGGGGTATCGCCGTTGGTCGGAGGCCAGTTCTTGGCCGTCCAGTCCGGATACCACCACCTTGACCCCGGTGGTTCCGATGTCGATGCCCACCCAGGCCGCAACACTCACCCGTGAACCTCATACAGAATCGGTTCGCCGGCCGCCCAGCGACCCAAATCCGCGGCCACCATATCGGCTGCCCTGATCGCGACCGACTGTGAGGCGCCGGCGATATGCGGTGTGATCACAATATTTTTCCCGGCATCGATCAGATCCAGCATTCGGCTTGCCGGATCCAACGGTTCGGTGGGGAACACATCGAAGGCGGCGCCGGCGAGCTGTCCGGATTCGATGGCGTCGTAGACGGCCTCGTAATCCACCAAACCGCCGCGCGCGCAGTTCACCAAATAACTGCCCGGCGGCATCAGCGCCAGATTCGCCGCCGATACGATGAACGCGGTCTCCTCGGTCAACCTGGCGTGCACCGTGACCAGATTCGACCGTTCGAACAGTTCCTCCACGGAGCTCACCACAGATCCGAGCTCGGCCACCGCGGCAGCGTCGGCA
Source organism: Mycobacteriales bacterium (assembly GCA_038242595.1). Lineage (GTDB taxonomy): Bacteria > Actinomycetota > Actinomycetes > Mycobacteriales > Nakamurellaceae > Nakamurella. The sequence goes on along the minus strand of JBBSRY010000006.1, from coordinate 1,351 downwards.
TACGGGTCATAGACCAGGATCTGGGCGCCGGTGGCGGCGAGAATCTTTGCCGCCCTTGACCCGACAGCTCCGAACCCGAGCAAACCGATGGTGAGTGAACCTATTTCGGGCCCACACTCGGCGAAACGATAGAACTCGCCGCGCCACTGGCGTGAAACCAGACTGCCGTGGGTGATCGGAATGGATCGCACCACCGCGAAGATCTGGGCCACCGTCATTTCAGCAGTGGCGACGGCGTTGCGGCCGGGGGCATTGGCCACCGTGATCCCCAGTTCGTTCGCGACCCCGATATTCACATTTACCGGGCCACCGCGGCATACTCCGATGTACTTGAGCTCCGGACATGCTCGCAGCACCCGCTCGGTGAAGGGCGCCATTTGCGTCACCACTGCCTGGACCCCGGCCAGCGCGCCGATCAACGCGTCTTCATCGCCGGCCGCTTCATGCACGTCAGCGATATCGCCGAAAGGAGTGGTCGGCCAGGGCATGTCCAGGGTCGAAATCTGAGCGCCCGGTACGGTCTTGGCAACTGCATCGGCAAAAAGTGAGGAAAGCACAAACTCGTCCCCGGCGGCCAGAACTTTGATCGAAGTCATCGGTGCTACTTCCTCCACATTTCCCGGGCATTTTCTTGTTGCATCAGGTACCGCTGGTAACCGAATTCGTAGTACTGCACATCTGCGGGGATGGGCTCGACCACACCCTGCGGTTCGGTCCAGGCCTGGACATCCAGGTCCAGCCCGGTCGCCGCCGCCGCTGCCAGCACGGCGCCGCGAGCCCCGACTTCGGGAGCTCTGGCCACATACAGGCGGCGACCCAGCACCGAGGAGAAGATCTGCAACCAGGCTCCGGAGCCCGCGCCACCGCCGCAGACAAATACCTTGCCGCTCAGACCGGCGGCTTCGAAGCACTGGCGGGAAGCGTAGGCCAAACTCTCGCAAATCGCGCGGAGGAAATCGGCCCGTGTGGTGGTCAGGTTCAACCCGGTCAGTTGCCCCTGGGCCAGCGGGTCGACGAAGGGTGCGCGTTCACCGGACGGGGCCAGGTAGGGGAGCGCCTCGGCGCCATTGGCCCCCACCGGTGAGGTCGCCAACGCCTGCTCGACAAAAGAAACCGTGGCGCCCAACAGGTTTAACGCCCAGTCCAGGGTCGCTGTCCCCACCATGGACGGCATCATCCGCAACAGGTGTCCTTCGGTGGGCATGGTGATGGTCAAACCGGCCGGCGATGCAGACAGGTCGACATCGTCGGTCAACACCGTGCAGGCCAGTGTTGTACCGATGATCAACATGCCGTCGCCGACTTCACGCACGCCGCAGCCAATCGCGCAGGCCGGAATATCGAAACATGC
>JBBSRY010000005.1:0-14843 GCA_038242595.1 Mycobacteriales bacterium | reverse complement strand
TTCGCAGCCGCGAATCAACCTGTCTACCGCGGTGCTCTCATTCGGTGCATGGATTTGATCGTCGGAGGTCATTACTCCGATGAATACCATGGGAGCACCCAAGGCCTGCACGAGTTCGGCCTCCGGGCCCGATCCGCCTTCGCGGGTGTACAGCACAGGCTTGCCATCGAAGGCCTGGCTCAGCGCATTGGCCGTGACCTTGGTGGCGGGGTGGTTGACATCGACGTAGAGCGGGCGGACTCCACCTGACTCCCAACTCATCTCGGTGGTCACACCGGGCCGGGCCCGGTCGGTGAAGAATTTGGTGACGGCTTGCTGGATATGTGCCGGATCCTGCCGGCCGACAAGCCGGAAGGTCACCTTGGCATAAGCGTCGGTGGGCACGATGGTTTTGCCGCCCGGCCCGGTATAGCCGCCCCAGATCCCATTGACCTCTGCGGTGGGCCGGCTGCCGATGCGTTCCAAAGTTGTCCAGCCGGCTTCGCCGACTGCGGCCCGTGACTGCGCCGGACCGGCAAGCCAGGCCGTCTCGTCGAACGGCGTTGTTGCGGTGAAAGCTCGTTCCTCATCCGTCGGTTCGATCACGCCCTGGTAGAACTCGGGGATGGCAATATGCCGATCCGCATCGTGCATCGCGGCGATCAGGCGGGCCAACTCGACGATCGGGTTGGCGACCGCGCCACCGAAGGAGCCGGAGTGCAGGTCGATATCCGGACCGTGAACATGCAATTCACCACTGACCATGCCGCGCATACCAACACACAGACTCGGGTGCTCGGAGCTGAGGATCCCGGTATCGCTGACCACGATCAGATCAGCGTCCAATTCAGCCTGGTGGGCATCCAGAAGCTTGGAGATGTGCGGGGAGCCGGACTCCTCCTCGCCCTCGACGAAGAGGGTGAGACTGACAGCCGGGCTGGTCCGCCCGGTGGCTGCCAGGTGCGCCTGCAGACCGAGGAGGTGCATGAAGATATTGCCTTTGTCATCGCTGGACCCGCGACCGTATAAAACCCCGTCGATGATGCGCGGTTCGAACGGCGGATGGGTCCACCGCTCCACGCCGTCAGCCGGTTGCACATCGTGATGTCCGTACACCACGACATGCGGTGCGTCGGCATCGTCACTGGGCCAGTGCGCATAAACGGCGGGCAGCGCGGCGGTGTCGTCCCAGACGTCGACGGTCGGAAACCCGATCTGCCGCAATGCCTCTGCGAGGTACTGCGCGCTGGCTGCCACGTCGGCGTGATGCTCGGGATCGGCACTGACGGAAGGGATGGCCAACCACCCCATCAGGTCCTCGAGCCATCGGGTGGAGCCCTCTGCGACTATCTGCTGCTCGGATGTGGTGGTCTTGGACTGGGGTGAAGTCATGGATGCCACTTTAAACCCGACCCATCATTGGCCTACTTTCAGTGGGTCGCGGTGACCTTGTTCAGCCCCTGCGGCGCATCCGGGTTCATCCCCAGAGCAAGTGTGGTGGCGACCGCCAATTGCTGGCCCCGGACCACCATCGGGATCACTGCCAGCGCCTCCCCGAGGCCGCTTGGGATGGACAGTTGGGCGCAGGAAACCCCCTGATCGGCAAGACCTTCGGTAAGTTCTGGCGATCCGACCCCGATGACTGGAGCACCAAGGCCCACCGCCGCTCGGACAGTTTCGATGACATCTGGCAAAACCGGGGATGGCACACCGTAGGCGATGACCGCGACCTGGGGACCGGCCACTGTCAGCGGTCCATGCAGGAAGTCGGCACTGGAATAGCCCTCATGCACCCGCCTGGCGGTTTCCTTGGATTTCAACGCGCCCTCCAACGCTGCGGCATAACTGAGCCCACGAGCCAGATGTACTGCGGCGCTTCGCGGTTGCAGGATATCAACGGCCGCCTGCAAGCCTTCGGTGTCGGCCAGCACCTGCTGCACCACATCCGGCAATGCTGCCCAGGCCGCGTCGCCGCCGGTGAACTGATCCAGGTCGGCTTCCAGTGCTTCGGCCAGGAGCACCACCATGGCCAGTTGCCCGGTCACCGTCTTGGTGGCCGGTACTGCCAGTTCGGGGCCGGCTTGGACCGCCAGGTTGATGGTCGCCACGTCGGCCAGTGGCGAGGTGTCCTCGTTGGTCACAGACACCACAAAGGCACCGGCCTGCGCCGCGAGCTTGGCGATGTCGGTGATTTCCGGCGTCCGGCCGGACTGAGAAATGGCCACCATTAAGTAGTTTCGCAGATCAGGCGTACGTCCGTAGCGAGTGATCAGGCTCGGGGCGATCAATGCCACGGGATGACCGGTAGCCAATTCCAGCAGATACCGCGCATGAACGGCGACATTGTCACTGGACCCCCTGGCCAACAGGCAGATGCCCCGCAGGCCGCCGGCAAACTGCTCGGAGTTGAGCTTTTCCCGAATCTGCGCACGCAGGGCCGGCCGCCGTTCAACGATCCGCCGTAACACCTCGGACTGTTCGCCCATTTCGGAAAGAACCAACTCGGCCGCCATGCTTGCTCCTGAGGATTGTTTGCTTGATGTTGCTCGTATCCTATGGCAAACGAGCAGTACTGCGCAATACATCCGGGCCAGAGTGTGATCCGGGGCAAAGTGTTAGCCGTCGAAGCCCAGTTTGCGCAGTTGTTTGGGGTCACGCTGCCATTCCTTGGCGACGGTGACGTGCAGGTCCAGGTAAATCCGGGAGCCGAGCAGTGCCTCGATCTGACCTCGGGCGCGCCGGCCGACCATGGCCAACTTCTCGCCGCCCTTGCCGAGCACAATCGCTTTCTGCGAATCCCGTTCGACGTAGATGGTGACAAAAACGCTGAGCATGCCCGGTCGTCCCTCACGAGGCAGGATCTCGTCCACCATCGCCGCCAGCGAGTGTGGCAACTCCTCACGGGCGCCGTCCAAAGTCGCCTCTCGGACGATCTCGGCGATCCGAGTTTCGATCGGCTCATCGGTGACCTCGGCATCCGGGTACAGTCTGGCACCGGCCGGAATACGTTGCACCATCAGGTCGACCAGACTCTGAACCTGAAAATCCTTCTTCGCCGACACCGGAATCAGATCGACAAAGTCGCGCACCTTGGACAGCGCCATCAGCTGTTCGGCGATCTGCTGGGGCTTGACCAGGTCTGTCTTGGTGACAATGCCGATTACCGGTGTCTTGCCGGCCTGTTCGGTCAGTTCCGCTGCGATCCGGCGGTCGCCGGGGCCGATCTTTTCATTGGCCGGGATACAGAACCCGATCACGTCGACCTCGCTCCAGACCGTACGAACAATGTCGCCGAGTCGTTCCCCCAGCAAGGTTCGCGGACGGTGCATCCCGGGGGTGTCGACGATGATCAGCTGCGAGTCCTCCCGGGTAACGATGCCTCTGATCGCCCGCCGGGTGGTCTGCGGCTTATCGGAGGTACTCGCGATTTTCTGCCCGACCACTGCATTGAGCAAAGTGGATTTACCGGTGTTGGGTCGGCCGACGAAACAGCCAAAACCGGAACGATGCACCGGGCCGGCATCGTCCTTGGAGGGGTCGGAACTCACTGTGTACGCACCCGTCGGTTCTTTTCTTTCCTGGAATGTGTGCTGGCGGCATCATCGGCGGACTCGGTAACGACCTGCGCCACTTCCGAATCATCGGCTGACTCGGCCGGCTCCGCAGCGTCAACTTCCGGCTCCGGCGCAGCCAGTTCCTCCTCGGTCAATCGGCGCACCAACACGCTCTGCACCCGCGGGCGGTTCCGCCGGTCGAAACCGGGTTCGCCGACCAGCAGTAGGCCCTCGATGGTGGCCTGTGCACCGGCCAATGGCACTCGACCGAGCAACTGGGCGAACAGACCGCCAACAGTTTCCACGTCCTCGCTCGGCAGTTCGACGTCGAAGATCTCGCCCAGATCCTCCACCGGCAGTTTTGCCGAGACCCGCACCAGGTCGTCATCGAGATGTTCGATGGGATCGGGGATGTCGGCGTCGTACTCGTCAGTGATCTCACCGACGATTTCCTCCAGGATGTCCTCGATGGTGACAATGCCGGCGGCTCCACCGTACTCATCGATGACAACGGCGAAATGGCTGTGATCGTGCTGCATTTCTCGCAGCAGCGCATCGACATTCTTGGACTCCGGGACAAACTGCGCCGCTCGCATCAATTCGGTCAGGGCCGGCCCTGGCTCACCTTCAGGCAGATACAGGGCACGTTTGACCATATCCTTGAGATAGACGACGCCGAGGATATCGTCGACGTTCTCGCCGATAACCGGTATCCGGGAGAGCCCGGACAGATCGCACAGGTGCAGCGCCTGCCGCACCGATTTGGAATCCTCGATCCAGACCACCTCAGTGCGAGGCACCATCACCTCGCGGACGATGGTGTCGCCAAGGGCAAAAACAGATTGCAACATCTCGCGTTCAGTCTCTTCCACCACCCCCCGATCACCGGCCATATCGACCAGTTCCCGTAGTTCGATTTCCGAGGAGAACGGACCTTCGCGAAAACCGCGACCCGGGGTGATGGCGTTACCGATCAGGATCAGCAGGTTGGCGACCGGAGACAAGAACTTGGCCAACGCTTTCACCGGGCCGGCCGAGGCCAGCCCCACCGTGTACGGATGTTGCCGACCCAGAGTCCTGGGGAGCACGCCGATCACCACGTAGGACATGACGATCATGATCACCACGACCAACAGCCCGACCAGCGGATTGAAGCCGAAAACACTCATCGCGACGGCCGAGACCAGCACGGTGGCAGTCAGCTCCGCCGTTACCCGAAGTAGCAGCAGCAGATTCGTGTACCGGGGTCGATCTTCGATGACGGCCAAGAAGGAGGCAGCGCCGCGGCGTCCTTCACGCTGCAATTCCTCGACGCGAGCCGAGGATGCCATCGTGATGGCCGCGTCGGCCGCCGCGCACAGACCACCAATCGGCACCAGGGCGGCAGCCACCAGCAACACAATGATGTCGGTGGCGTCCATCGGGGTTACCACTGAGGTTTCTCACCCACCGGTTCAGCGGACTCGGTCGGCTTCGGGCCATCAGCGCCCGACTTGCCCTGTAGACCCACAGTCTCCAGGACGGCTGCATCGAGGGCGGCCAGTCGGGCCTTGGCGGCGCCGGTTGCCCTGGCCTCCCGCCAGGAATCCAGTAGCTCATTTTGCAACCGGAACATTTCACGTTCATCGGATGCCTCGGCGTGGTCGTAGCCAAGCAGGTGCAAAATGCCGTGCACGGTCAGCAGGTGTAACTCATCATCCAGGCTGTGTCCGGCGGAGGTGGCCTGTTCGTTGGCAACCTCAGGGCACAAGACCACGTCCCCGAGAAGGGCCGGTCCCGGACCGCTGTCATCGGGGCGACGGGCGGTGTCCAGTTCGTCCATCGGAAAGCTCATCACGTCGGTCGGACCCGGTTCGTCCATCCACTTGATGTGCAATTCGGTCATCGCTTCGACATCCATCAACAGCACGGAAAGTTCTGCGAGTTTGTTGATGCCCAGTTCACTCAAGGCGTATCGGGCGACTGACACCAGCGCGATTTCATCCACGCCGATACCGGATTCGTTTGCCACTTCAATGCTCACGACTCGTTGCCCACTTCGCCGCGCTGGTCGGAGAGCTGGGCGGCTTGGGCCGCCCTCGCCCGGCGTTCGGCAGCACGCCGACCGGCGACCTGAGTGCCGGGCAGACTCTGGGCGAAATGCGGTGGTCGTCCTGGTTGCCGATCCTGTACCAACGGCTGGTCGGTCTCCTGCGTCAGGTCGTACCGCTCATACGCGTCGACGATCTTGCCGACCAGGCAATGCCGCACCACATCGGTCGAGTTCAGGATCGAGAAGTGCACATCTTTGACGCCATCCAGGATTTCGCGCACCACCTGCAGACCCGACTTCTGCCCACCGGGCAGGTCGATCTGGGTGACGTCACCGGTGACCACGATCCTGGAACCGAAGCCGAGCCGGGTGAGGAACATCTTCATCTGTTCCGGTGTGGTGTTCTGCGCCTCATCCAGGATGATGAACGCGTCATTGAGGGTGCGGCCGCGCATGTAGGCCAATGGCGCCACCTCGATGGTGCCGGCCTGGGTCAGCCGCGGAATCGACTCCGGGTCCATCATGTCGTGCAAGGCGTCGTACAGCGGACGCAGATACGGGTCGATCTTTTCGTTCAATGTGCCCGGCAGATAACCCAACCGCTCACCGGCTTCGACTGCCGGGCGGGTCAGGATGATCCGGCTCACCTGTTTGGTCTGCAGCGCCTGAACTGCCTTCGCCATCGCCAGGTACGTCTTGCCGGTGCCGGCCGGACCGATACCGAAGGTGATGGTGTTCTGATCGATCGCGTCGACATAGCGCTTCTGGTTCACCGTTTTGGGGCGGATCGTGCGGCCACGACGGGAGACAATATTGAGCCCCAGCACCTCGGCGGGCGAATCACCACCGTCGGTCAGCAGGCCGATGGAGCGGCGAATGGCATCCGGGGTCACCCTGGATCCGCTGGACTGCAGTGTCAGCAGCTCCCGGATGACCTTTTCGGCAAAGGCCACGTCCTCGGCCTGGCCACGCAGGGTCATCCGATTACCCCGCACGTGGATGTCGGCTTCCAGCGCGTCCTCGAGTTGGCGCAGCAAGGCGTCCCGGAATCCGAGAAGACCCAGCATGTCACGCTCTTCCGGCACCACGATGACGGCTTCGGCGACCGTCCCCCGGTGCGCCTGAGCTGCCGAAAGCTGGGCGGCCGAGAGATGGTTGGGCGACAAATGAGGAGACATTTGCGGCGAGGACCCGTGAGCCGATCGAGGGTGTCCCTGCTGCGAATCGACGGAGTCAGAATTGCTGCGGGCCGCTGCAGCGGCCGAGTTACTGTCCGGCACCTGGAGTATTGCCTGCCTTCTCTGGTCTGGAATGTGTGTTCGGGACCGACAGCTCAGAGCCCCGACTCGATAGGCCTCCATCTTACCGGGGCGTGGTCCCTCGGGTCACCGTGATTTAGTTCTGGTTCGGCTGATGAGACGCTAGGGTGCTCAAAAACCGGGCAAACCGGCACCGGCCAGCAGATGCAGATGGGCATGGAACACGGTCTGCCCACCCTTGGCGCCGGTGTTGAAGATCAGTCGATAGCCGTCCTGCACACCCTGCGTCCGGGCCAGCGCATGCGCCACTGAAATCATCTCGCCTACCAGACCGGTATCGGCAACGGCCACTTCGCTGATAGTGGCGTAATGACGCCTCGGGATAATCAGCAGGTGCACCGGCGCTTTCGGCGCCAGATCTTGGAAGGCGACAACTGCCTCGTCCTCGTGCAGGAGTTCGGTCTTGATTTCCCCGTTGGCAATGGAACAGAAGATGCAATCGCTCATGACTGGCAAACTAGCCTCTCCCTACCGGACCGGCAGCACAGCCCTACCGGTTGGGGGCGAAACTATCACTGCTGCCCAGCACCCAGTCCAACACCGACGGCCAGGTGCCGTACCCATCGCCCAGTGCAAGGTGTCCCTGACCGGGAAGTTCATGGGTCCTGGCGTCAATCTTGTGCCCCCAGGATGCACCACCGCCGGGGAAGTAATCGTCGTTGTCGGAGGCGACGAGATCGACTGTGGGTATGCGCGCCAACGCTTTTCGGATTTCCCGATCGCTCGCTTCCGGATAGAACGCCGCCAACTCCGGGATGCCGGCCAGTTTCTCGGCCGAAACCGGCGCGACCAACAGCAATCGATCTACCGGAAGCACATTGTGGCTACGGTGAGCGCCGAGAACGAGTCGGATCACGGTCCAAGTGCCGGCGCTGTGGGCCACCACCACCCGGTGGCCGGCCGGCAGTGCGAACAATCCCTCCATCGCCTGCCGATCCCAGACCGCGGCCGACGGCTGATCCGGATCGTCGAGCTGCGGGTATTCCACTGGAATATTCAACTCCCGCAGCGAGTTTGCCAATTGATGCTGCCAATGGCCAGCCGGTCTCCGGTTCGTCCAGCCGTGCAGAATCAGGACTCCGGTGGGGGCTTGCATCTTGGCGCTCATCAGTCCCTGTCTGGGTTCGAAGGTCGCCGGTGTCAACCGGCGTCAACCAAAGGCAAGCCTAGAACATGGCCGCTAGAACATCGAAAGAGCCGAGTCCCGCGATACCGCCCACGCCTCATGTTTGGGATCGATCAGTTCGTAGTGTCCAATACCGGGGAGTGGAACGAATCGAGCGGGATCTCCGGCCAGGATGGCCTTTTCGACGTACTGCTGGGACTGGCTGATCGGCACCTCGTCATCGTCTTCACCGTGCACGCAGACAATGCGAGCCCCGTCCCCGATGTGCGCAATGGGCGAGGCATGGTGGTACTGCTGCGGTACCGAACCCGGCTGCCCGGTCATCAGATCGATCACCGCTCCGTTGCCGAGATTGTCCTTGGCCGCGGCCACCAGATCCAGCACGCCGGCCTGACTGACCGCGCCGCGGATCGGCACCCAGGTGCTCGTCTGATTGATCGAGCCGGCGGTACCAAAACGCAGTGACGGGCGATGGGCCAGCCAACCGGCCAGGTGACCGCCGGCCGAATGGCCGATGGCCACGACGCGGTTCAGATCCAGCCGGTCCTTGGCCAGATATTGCCCGGAGGTGGCAAGAGCATCCACCGCGCGGCTGACATCGGCCAGCGTGCGTGGCCACCCGCCACCACTTTCGGTGCCGACCCGGCGATATTCCACCGCCGCGGCAGCGATCCCCATCGCGGCCAGATCTTCGGCCAGCGGATCGGCCAACTCGACCCCATACCGGGATCGCCAGAATCCGCCGTGAATCACCACCACAACCGGCAACCAATCCCCCGCCGGCACGTGAAGATGGACAAACTGATCAGGATGGGAGCCGTAGCTGTATTCGTGCATGGCCATCAGGCACTCCACCGACCGGTCAGCACGCCCAGCGCGCCCAGGGCAACCGCGCCGGCCGTCGAGGTACGGAGCACCTCCGGACCGAGCCGGACGGGTCTGGCTCCGGCAGCGCTGAAAGTAGCGATCTCTTCCGGGCTGATTCCACCCTCGGGTCCAATGACGAGCACGATATCGCCCGTCGTGGGCAGCGCGGAAGCAGTCATGGGTGAAGCTTCCGCCTCGTGCAGCAGGAGCGCCACTCCGCCGGCCGCGGTGGTGTGTCGAATCAGCGCCGCGATTTCTGGGGTGTCGGCCAGTTCTCGTACCTCGGGGATTCTGGTGCGGCGGGACTGTTTGGTGGCCTCGCGGGCCACCGCCTGCCATTTCTGCACGCCTCGGGCGGCTTTATCGGCTGTCCATCGAGCCACGCAGCGCGATGCCGACCAGGGAATCAACACATCAACCCCGGCCTCGGTAGCCAGGTCTACCGCCAGCTCACTTCGCTCCCCCTTGGGCAGCGCCTGCACGATCAGAACCCGGGGTTTGTTGACAGCGCTGGTCTGCGGCGCACCGCAGTCCAGCGTGAGAGCGGCCTTGTGGGCCTGCGTGACGGCAGCGGTCAACCAGCCACCGTTGCCATCGGTGAGGACCAGTGTTTCACCAACCCGTAGCCGCTTGACCGTCGCGGCGTGCCGCCCTTCGGGACCGTCGAGCACATGGTGACCGGCCGCGGGAAGCACTGGGACCACGAAGAACGGGTCGCCAGCAGGAATCCCGCCGACTACCGTCACCGTCCGGACAGCGAGTCGCGAATCCGGCTGAAGATCGACCCCTGACTGCGTTCGGCCAGTTCCGGCTGTTCCTCGCCGCGCAGGGTGGCCAGTTCGCGAAGCAGTTCCGACTGCCTACCGTCGATCTTCGTCGGGGTCTGCACCTCGATGTGGACGAACAGGTTCCCGTTGCCGGTCCCCCGCAACCGCGGCATGCCCTGGTTCTTGATGGTCAGCACGGTGCCGGACTGGGTGCCGGCCTTGATATCCACCTCCTCGGTATCGAGCAAAGTGGCCAGGGTCATCGACGTGCCAAGGGCGGCGGCCGTCATCGGTACGTGAACGGTGCAGTGCAGATCCACACCGTCGCGGGTGAACATATCGTGCGGCAGTTCCCGGACCTCGACATACAGGTCACCCGGAGCTCCCCCGCCGGGACCGACCTCGCCCTGACCGGACATCCGGACCCGGATGCCGTCACCGACACCGGCCGGAATGTTGACCCGAACACTGCGGCGGGTGCGGACCCGTCCATCGCCATTGCACTGGCGGCAGGGATCGGGAATGACCTCGCCGTAGCCGCGGCAGACCGGGCAGGGCCGAGCGGTGACAACCTGCCCCAGGAAGGACCGTTGAACCTGCTGAATTTCACCGGCGCCCTTGCACGTGTCGCAGGTTTGGGTGCTGGTGCCGGCCGCGGTACCCGCGCCTTGACACAGGGTGCAGATCATCGCCGTCTCCAGCGCCAGATCCTTGGACACCCCGGTAGCGCACTCCTCAAGGGTCAACTCGACGTCCACCAGAGCGTCCTCACCCTGACGGACGCGGGAGCGTGGTCCTCGTTGCTTACCGTTGCCGCCGAAGAAGGCATCCATGATGTCGCCGAAACCCATGTTGCCGAACGGGTCCTGACCGCCCTGGCCACCACCGCCACCGCCAGAGAGTGGGTCGCCACCGAGATCAACCACCTGCCGTTTGGCCGGGTCGGAGAGGACCTCGTAGGCGGTGCTGACATCCTTGAACCTCTGCTGGGCGGCCGGATCCGGGTTGACATCCGGGTGTAATTCACGCGCCAGCTTGCGGTACGCCTTCTTCATCTCCTCGGCTGTGGCCTCCTTGCGAACGCCCAACACTCCGTAATAATCGCGAGCCACCCTCTGCACCACAAACCTTTCCCGCAGAGAACTCTCTGCATACTTTGACGGCCTCGGCAGAGGCTCATCCATATTCCACACACTCGACTTCACGCATTCGGTGTAAGCCATCGGGCTGCGAACGCTGCCAGCGCAGGCGCTACCGTTCAGCCAGGATTTCACCGACATAACGAGCAACGGCCCGAACCGCCGCCATTGTTCCCGGATAGTCCATTCTGGTCGGACCGACGACGGCCAGGCCACCCATCACGGTGTCCCCGGTCCCGTACCCAGTACTGACCAGAGCAGACGCAGAGAGATTGAGATCGTCATTTTCCTGGCCGATCCGCACCGTCACCGCATCGGCCGTAGTGGCCAACGCCAGCAGTTTGAGCAGCGTGACCTGCTCATCCAGCGCCTCCAACACCCCGCGCAAGGTGGCCGGCTGATCAACCCAGGCGCCGGAGAGGTGGGACGTACCGGAAAGTACGAGCCGTTCTCCCGGGTGCTCGACCAACGCCCCGAGCAGCACCCCGACCACATTACTGAACAGATCGGCGGCGCTCGGCGTCACCGAGGACGGCAGCTTGGACACCGCATCGGCAGCTTCGGAAAGTTTGCGCCCGATGACGGATTCGACAAGTTTGTACCGCAGATTGATCAGTGAATCTTCGGCAACATCCTGGTCCAGGTCGACCATCCGTTGTTCCACCCGCCCGGTGTCGGTGATAACCACCAACAACAGCCGGCGTGGCGACAACAGGACGATTTCAACGTGCCGCACCAGCGCGCGAGACAGGGTCGGGTACTGCACGACCGCCACCTGACGAGTGATCTGCGCCAGCAACCGCACACTGCGCTGAAGCACATCGTCCAGATCCACGGCTTCGGAAAGAAACTGCTGGATGGCGTGCCGTTCACCGCTGGAGAGGGGCTTGACCTGCGAAAGTCGGTCGACGAAGAGCCGGTAGCCCTTATCGGTGGGAATCCGGCCGGCCGAGGTGTGCGGCTGCGCGATATAGCCGTCCTCTTCCAGCACCGCCATATCGTTGCGAATGGTAGCCGGTGAAACGCCTAGTTGATGACGGTCCACCAAGGACTTGGACCCGACAGGTTCGTGGGTGGCCACATAGTCGGCGACGATGGCTCGCAGTACCTGGAAACGGCGGTCTTCGGCGCTCATCATCACCTCCTGTCAGTCGGTCGGTCATCGCCCGGCGGCACAGCTGGCACTCGCCACCCGCGTCTGCCAAGTGTAGTCGTCGGTACGCGTGCGTTCTGCGTGGTCGAGCCGGTTCACCCACCGGCTGCCGGACCCGCTCGGTGTGACCCCCGTCAAGCCGTCCCACCGTTGCGCCCGACACAGCACTGCAATGGGGATCCACTCCTGGCTCCCGGTAGCCGGGCCAGATACTGTTGGCTTCACCTCGGCTACGCATCGGAGTTTCTTCATTACTGCCTACGCCCGGGAATAACGTGAAACAGGAAGACCACCAGCTCATGATCATCGCCAAGCGACCCGCTCCGACCCGGAGCGAGCGTCGATGATTTTCAAGGACGTTTGTGATGGTCGTCCGTACCCGGAGCATGGATTTTCCACTCGCGACTGGGCCCGGATTCCGCCTCGGCAGGTACGGCTGGACGAGTTGATTGCCACCAAGCGGGAACTCCGGTTGGACACCCTGCTCGATGACGACTCGACATTCTTCGGTGATCTGTTTCCTCATGCGGTGCTGTGGAATTCCAACCTGTATCTGGAGGATGGACTGCACCGCGCGTTGCGCTCGGCTCTTCAGCAACGCACGGTCATCCACGTACGGGTGTTGGACCTGGAGTTCCTGAAATCCACCGGTAGCTGACCGAGGCCAGGGCAACGCTAGGGCAGCAGACGCACGGCCAAACCATCGGCCAGCAATCGTCCCTGCAGGGTCAAGATTGCCCGTCCGTTTTCCAGCGCTGCAGGTTCCAGCAAGCCTTCCCGCACCGCATGAGCGGCCTCGACCCGGCCGGCGTCATCGAGGAGTTCCAGGTCAAGACCGCGCGCCAAACGCAACCGGAGCAGGATGTCCTCCACCAACCGTGCGTCATCATCCAGGACCTCACGGGCGTGTCCGGGTGAGCGGCCATCGGCCAGGGCGGCGGCATAACGCGCCGGATGTTTGACATTCCACCAGCGCACACCGCCGACATGGGAGTGCGCGCCCGGTCCGATCCCCCACCAGTCACCGCCGGACCAATATCCCAGATTGTGCTGGCATTGGGCCGATTCAGCAGATGCCCAATTGGAGACCTCGTACCAACTCATGCCGGCGCCGGTCAACACCTTCTCAGCCAACAGATACCGGTCTGCCAACACATCCTCGGCCGGCATCGGCAGTGCCCCCGACGCCACCTGACGTGCCATCTTGGTCCCGGGTTCAACGATCAACGAATACGCGCTGACGTGATCGACCCCGGCTTCCAGCACGGTGTGCAGGGACTGTTCGAAGTCGTCATCGGTTTCACCCGGGGTGCCGTAGATCAGGTCGAGGTTTACATGTTCGAAGCCCGCCGCCTGCGCCTGCCTGGCTACCTCCAGCGCCTTCCCCGGTGTGTGCCGGCGTTCCAACACCTTGAGCACCCGCGGTGAACTGGACTGCATCCCCAGACTGAGCCGGGTGTAGCCGGCCGACTTCAACCCATCCAGCAGCGCCGGATCGGTGGACTCCGGATTGGCTTCGGTGCTCACCTCGGCATTCTCGGTCAATCCGAAATGCTCACCAATTCGGTCCAGTACCGCCGAGAGCGGCCCGGCACCGATCAACGACGGCGTACCGCCCCCGACAAATACCGTATCGACCGGTCTCATCGCAGATCCGTTGGCATGCAGAACTTTTGCGGCCAGGTCGATCTCGGCCAAGGCGCCGGCCAGCCAGGAATCAATCGCCGGATTCTTCCGGTCCGAGCCGGCGCCAGGCATACCGAGTTCCCCGGCGGTGTAGGTATTGAAATCGCAATAACCACAGCGGGTCGCACAAAACGGTACGTGGACATAGAACCCGAGCTGGCGGGCGGCAATATCTTGATAGGCCTGATCCGGTAGGGAACCGTCGGCGGGTACCGGATCGCCGTCGGGAAGGATAGAAGGCACGACCTCCAGTGTGGGGCACCGCGACCGGTGGGCCAATTCTGCGCTGATGGTCTGATGACGAGCAGACGGCAAAGGAGCTGGATATGGGTGAGTTGGTGCGGTACGAGGTGGCCGACGGGTTGGCCAGGATCACGCTGGATTCGCCAGCCAACCGCAATGCGTTGTCCCGGGTTCTGCGGGCCGAGCTGATCGAGGCGTTGGAAACGGCGGCCGCCGCTGAGGGGGTCCGGGTGATCGTGCTCACCCACACCGGCAAGGTCTTCTGCTCCGGGATGGACCTGAAAGAAACCGTCACTTCCGCGGCCAGCGATCAGGGGGTGCGTGACCTGCCGCGCATCCTGCAGTTGATCGCTCGTAGTCGCAAACCGGTGATTGCCAGGGTGGCCGGTCCGGCCCGCGCCGGTGGGGTGGGCATCATGGCGGCGGCCGATATTGCCGTCGCCGTCCGAACCGCCACCTTTGCCTTTTCCGAAGTACGGATCGGTGTGATCCCGGCAGTGATCTCGGTACCGGTGTTGGACCGGGTGAGTTCGGTGGCGGCCCGTGAGTTGTTCCTCACCGGTGACATTTTCGACGCACTGCGAGCCAAACAGATCGGGCTGATCAACGCGGTGGCGGGCGTCGGCGACGACGACGATACGGTTGCCCTGGATGCCGCGGTGGACGGTTTTGTTGCCTCACTGCTCAAGGGTGGTCCGCTGGCCCTGTCGAGCACCAAGGAACTGCTGAACTCAGGACGAGATGATTCCGATCAGCGTTATGAAGCGCTGCTGGCTGAGTCAGCCCGCCGGTTTGCTTCCGAGGAAGGCCGGGAGGGAGCGCTGGCCTTTCGCGAGAAGCGTCCCCCTCATTGGGTTATCAGCTGACCAGCTCAGCTGAATATGGCGAACCCGGCGAGCACCAGCACCAACAGCGTCAAGGTCACCGCCATGAACAGCCTGGTCTTCTGCGGTAGCGACCTGCTCACGTCGTTCGTTC
>JBBSRY010000004.1:0-15079 GCA_038242595.1 Mycobacteriales bacterium | reverse complement strand
GGTGTTCGGATTCACGCAGTACAGTCGGAAGTGGTCGGGCGCCTGCATCCCCCAGGCTCCACAGCAATATCGCCGGATGTAATACCGTGACCTTCGGGTCAGCTGGAGCCATCTCGTGCACTCGCCTTGAGGCGAAGCGACGCCCGACCCCACTTCTTTTATCGATCGCCCCGTCATTGACCGATCGCCCTCGTCGTTGATCGTGCGAAGTCGAGATCCTCACCCAGCTCGCAACGTCAGCACCGACAACTCATTCGGCGCGAACACCCGGAACGGCGGCCCCCAGAATCCACTGCCACGGCTGGTGTAGAGCTGAGTTCTGCCAAAACCGACCAACCCGTGCACGGACTTCTGGTCCAACTTGACCAGGTAATGGAACGGCCACATTTGGCCGCCGTGAGTATGACCGGAGATCTGCAGATCGACGCCACCGGTGATGGACTGGCCGATCTGCTTCGGCTGATGGGCCAGCAGCAGAATCGGCAGCTCGGGATCTGAACCTGCCAACGCCTTCGTCAGGTCGGCGCCCTGCCCCTTCTCACCGGACCCGGCCGCGGTCAGATCGTCGACACCGGCCACGATGAGTCGATCGCCGCCGCGGCTGACCACCAGATGACGATTGTGCAAGGCATCCCAGCCGAGTTCGGTCATGTGCTTGATCCACTCACCGGCACCGCTGAAGTATTCGTGATTTCCGGTGATGTACACCCGTGCCAACCTGCCGCGGGCTTGGCGTAGCGGCTCCACCTGGTTCGCGCGCATGTCCACGGTGCCATCAGCGAGGTCGCCGACATGGGCAAGAACATCGGCGTCCAATTCGTTGACCCGCTCGACCATCCGGCGGGACCAGTCTTCACGCTTGATCGGCCCGAAATGGGTATCGGCGATGATCACCACACGGAGCCCATCCAAGCCCTTGCCGAGCCGGGGGATTCGCACCTCCGTTACTCGGGCCGGCGGTACCCGCATGGCCCGCTGGTAACCCAGAATCAGAATTCCAATCGCCCACAACCCGGTGACGGCCGCGACCCAGCGGGCGCGGGCAAGGTCAGGAACACCGGCCAACTCGAGTGCAAAACTGACCAGCCAGCCGATGGTCGACCAGATGAATAACTGCCAGATGATGCCGAGCCAGCTGTCGCCGATCACGGCCAGCAGATCGTGATGCCGTTTGCCGTGGCCGCGCATCATCACCACGGGGAACGCCACAAGCATCAGTGCAAACACCGCAGTGCCCACAATTGTCACCGGCATCGGCCAATCCGGTGCGATCACCAGCAGCGACCAGGGTACCGAATGCATGAGTAACAGCACCAGAACAAGAACAATCACAAATCTGAAACCGCGTGGCACTGTTACACCTTCTGCTGATGACGCCGGCCGGCCTGTTGAGTCGCCGGCCTGTGGGGTCGCCGGTCGCCCCCTGGAGTCTGGGCGGACCCGGCTCTGCCACGGTACTCGCGCCGAAGTGCCGAACGCCGAAGTGCCGAACGCCGAACCCGGGAACGTCGGACCCGGGAACGTCGGACCCGGGAACGTCGAACCGGGCCAGCTAATCCGGGTGATGTCAGTCGGCTCGGACAAGTCGCGTGAGGGCGAGTCGGGCCAGCGGGAGGTAGCCCAGAACCAGGGGCGCCGCGCCGGTGATCACAAGTTCGGTGGCGCAGCCCGCCTGGTCCGTGGTGACGGCGTGATGCAGATGCAAGGTTTTGCCCAAAATCGGCACCTTTACCTGCCAATCCCAGGTGTGCGCGCTCACGTCGACCTCCAAGATGCTGAAATCGATACCCAACCTGCACGGGCCACGCACGGTACCGGTTTGCCCGACGACCAGGTGTTCGGCGGCGGTTTCCACCGATTGAATCAACGGGGACCATTCCGACCATCTGTCGAAGAGGTAGTAGCGCTGCCAGGCCAGTTCGGCGGTGGCATTTCCTTGGACTCGAAGTCGTTGCTGCATCAGCGTTGTGATCCAACCGTGGGGATTTTTTACAGATAGGTCAGCACGGCCAGCACTCGGCGGTTGTCGTCGCCATCGTGTTCCAGACCGAGTTTGTTGAAGATGGAGTTCGTGTGTTTCTCAATGGACTTTCCGGTGACGAACATCTTGGCCGCAATGGCAGCGTTGGATCGCCCGGCCGCCATCAATTGCAGCACCTCCTGCTCACGTGGACTCAACTGCGCTACCGGTGACGCTTCTTGATGACGAGATACCAGGGCGGCTACGACGTCCGGGTCCATCACGGTGCCGCCACCGGCCACCTGATGCAAAATCTGGATGAATTGCTCGATATTGCCCACCCGATCCTTCAGCAGATACCCCACCCCGCCGGTGCGTTGTGCCAGCAGTTCACGCGCATAGAGTTGGTCGACGTATTGGCTCAGCACGAGCACTGGTAATCCTGGGATTTCCTCGCGTGCGGCCAGTGCCGCCCGCAGGCCCTCATCGGTGAAGGTGGGAGGTAGCCGAACGTCAACCAGGGCAATATCCGGTCGGTGCGTGGTAATTGCGCGCAGCAGTGACGGGCCGTTGTCCACGGCCTCCACCACCTCGATGTCGTAGGCGGTGAGCAGCCGGATGAGCCCGTCGCGCAGTAGCGCTGAATCCTCGGCAATGATGACCCGCACGTCTCACATACCCTTCGATCTCGAATCGGTGTTCCTCAGGACGCTACCGTGAATCGGGTGGTCGGTACGGTTGCTGAGAGTGCTGTCGGGACATCAATGGTGATGATGGTCGGGCCACCCAACGGGCTGGCGACGTATAGGGAGCCATCGAAAGCGGCCAAACGTTTCTGGATCCCGCGCAGGCCGCCGGCATTGTTGACGCTGCCGATCCAGGCGCCGCCGCCGCCGTTGTCACCGACCAGGACGGTAATGGAACTGCATTCATAACGCAGCCAGACCCAGGCATCCAACGCTCCGGAGTGCTTGGTCGAGTTGGCCATCGACCGGCGAGGGATGCGCCAGGGCCAGCAGCACCTCGATACCGCCGACCAGACCGCGATCGGCCAGTACCGGTGGATGAATGCCGCGGACCAGATCTCGCAACTCCATCAGGGCTGCCGAAGAGTTGGCCCTGGCCTCGGCGATCAGTTCTGCAGCCATCAACGGGTTGTCCTTGATCATCGCCTCGGCCAGTCCGAGGTTCATCCCGAGACCGACCAGTCGGGCTTGTGCCCCGTCATGCAGGTCCCGCTCGATGCGACGTAGTTCGGCCGCCTGGTGGTCGACCGTCTCGGCTCTGGTGTATTCGAGAACGCCGATGCGTTCGGACATTTCGGGGTTGACCGCCGGGCTCAGCAGCATTGAATCAAGAGTGGCCACTGCCCGCAGCAGAATCGGAGATCCCCACAGTCCCAGCGGAAGAATGGGGTAGGCCAGGAAGGCGGCGACCTCAAACCAGATGCTCACGGTCTGGGCCTGGACGAGCCAGCCGAGTTCGCGCCAGGTCATCGGATCAGCCAGAGCGGCGGCAAATCGCGGAAAAACCCCGGAGGACTGTACCTTTCGCGGCCGCTCGATCACGGTGCCGAGAATCTTGGCGGCGAGTTTGCGGTGTGTGTTGGCGAATCCGCGGAGCATCATCAACCCGACAATTGTCATCGGAATACCGACCCACACGATCACCAGCACCAGACTGATCGCCAGGTAGGCCAGCAGAGCAAATCCGATTAGCCGTAGCAGGACCAGGCCAAAGGAGATCCAGAACAGATGCCAGCGGGTGGTGCTGACGCGATCTCGTCGGCGATCTTTCACTCACCCATCATGACCTCGCATGGGCGGCAGGGGAGTATGGCTTACCCTACGAAGTTCCTCGTTCTGGTGTTGCGTACGTTTCAGCGGAAGAAGGTAGTACCGGTTGGGCCGAAGTGCCAATGCAGTGCGCTTGCTACCGCAGCATCGCGGCCTCGTCTGTCAACGCGCGCAGCACCTTCTTGACCGCGCCGCGTTCGGCCCGGTCCGGCCGCATCAGCGCCTCGATCTGGCGGCCGGCGCGGACCCCGGCCAATGGGATCAACCTAAATCGTCCGGAAGCGCGATCCCGACTCGAGTGGCGGGGGAGTAGCGAGATCCCATGGCCGGCCGACACCAGTCGCTCGATGAGTCCCAGATGCGGTGTTCGAAATATGACTTTCGCCGGTCGGTCGGCCTGAACGGCCAGTGCGATGAGCACCCGATCCAGCGGGTACTCCAGCGGGACGCCGATCCAATTCTCATTGATGACGTCACTGGGCCAGAGGCGCCGATAACTGGCCAGCGGGTGATTGAGCGAGACCGCAATATCCAACGGCTCTCGGAGCAGTGGTATCACCGTCATCGAAACCCGTTTAGGCGGGTCGATATCGTCTGATCGATGCGCAACAATGATGTCGAAATCGGCAACGAGGGGAGCGAATTCGTCTTGGGCGACGTCGGCGTCCTCGATCCGTAACTCAATCTCCGGATATTGTTTCAATCTGGTCAACAGACCCGGTAGCAATAGCTCGGCCGCCGAGTGGAACAGGGCTAGTCGGATCACGCCGGTGGCGCCACCGCGGAAGGATTGCCAGGTCGCCTCAGCGCGAGCAATTGCGGTGGCGATATCGATCGAGCTTTTCGCCAATGCCACACCCGCATCCGTGAGTTGGACACCGCGCCCGACCCGCACCACGAGGGGCACCCCAACCTGGCGCTGTAGGGCTTTGAGTTGTTGGGAGACGGCGCTCGGTGTCTTTCCCGTGGCGAGTGCGACGTCAGTGATGCTTCCGCGATCTGCCAGCTCCCGGAGCAGCGCGAGGTGGGCAATATCCATGTAGTCAGACTACAAAGTCGATTCAGAAGAATGAAATTGTGCTTAATTGTGCGACAAGCGAAGATGAAGCAATGACCCGCCGCGACCGCCTCCTGGCCATCCTTGTCGCGATCTGTTGGGGCATCAATTTTCCGGCGACAAGTATTGCTTTGGAACACTTTCCGCCCCTGTTCATGGTTGCACTCCGCTTCGGCTTACTGGCGGTTCCGACGATCCTGCTGATTCCGAGACCAAAGGTGCCACTGCGCTGGCTGCTCGGCGTCGGCGCTGGGATCGGGATCATGCAATTCGCTTTCCTCTACCTCGGGATGGCAGCCGGGATGCCAAGCGGGTTGGCCTCCCTCGTCCTGCAGGCCTCGGCTCCCTTTACGGTGCTGATCGCCGGAGTGTTTCTCCGGGAGCGCATTTCCGGACGACAGGGGATCGGCATCGTTGTTGCCGTGCTCGGCCTCGCTGCTATCGCCGTGCATCGGGCTCAGGTGGCGGCGTTGCTGCCGATTCTCTTGACAGTGTGCGGGGCTCTGGGCTGGGCATTGGGAAATGTTGCCTCCCGAAAGGCGATGGCTCCCAATCCCCTGCATCTGACGCTCTGGATGTCCGTCGTGCCACCGATCCCGATGCTCGTGCTGGCGCTGTTCGTTGAGGGCCCGTCGCGGATCGGGGAGTCACTGCGGACAGCTTTTACCTTGGATGCCCTTCCATCGGTACTGGCATTGACGTACATCGTTTTGGTGGCAACCGTTGTGGGCTATGGTATCTGGACCTCATTGATGGCCAGGTATCCGTCCAGTACGGTGGCACCGTTCTCCATGCTGGTGCCGGTTGTCGGCGTGCTGGCGTCGTGGATCGCCTTCGGCGAAACCATCGATCTGGTCGAAGCCATTGCCGGCATCTGTGTCGTGGGCGGAGTGTTGTTGGGGAGCTACCGATCTTCTTCAGCCTCGAAAAAGGCAGAGTTGGACTCCGTGCCGGCGGTTGTCTAAGCGTTGATCAATGACTGCAGCAGGTCGACTTCGGCGCCGCAATGAGGGCACCCGGTCTGTCCCAGGAGCGTAAGGATGCCGGTAGATATCTCCGTTTGCCCATACGCCTGGGCCAGGCCATAGAGTCGGGCGTCGGCATCTTGCAGCTTTTGAGGGTCCGCCATCTGGACATTCGCAGCCCTGCCGCCCTCGATTGCCAGGCAGATTTCCTCGTGGCAGTGCGGGCAAACCGTGACCACCTCGCCGTCGGCGAGGCAATGCAGATGTTCTTGCCAGATCGGAATGTTCTCGAAGGCCATCAGCGACTGCAGAGCATAGACGAACTCGACGGAGCTGCCTGCCAGTGCAAGATTGCGTTCGGCAAGGTCTCGGAGGGCTCCGAGTTCGGCGGTGTACTTCTTCCTCATCCCACCGAGGCCCTCCGGCCCGTCGATGGACGAGATGATCGACGACGCCAGGTGTAGGGGTCGAATATATCCGGCGGGACGTTGCCGGTCGGCCATGGCGGCCAACGCGGGCAGAGCCGCGAAGCTGGCCGGGTAGACGGTGCCCTGATGACACAGCCGTGACCACAATGCATCCCAAACGCCACGTCGATCCTCGTGCCCCGCTGTATCGGCCCCAACGTCATCGTCGTTCTCGTCCCTGCCGGAGTCTGCGGCGGCAGCAAGCAAAGCTGGTACGTCCTCGGCGGATCCGTACGCGTGCTGAAGACTCGACCAATTTGTCACGAATCGATTGAACCAGAGTCCTGGCGATTCAGGCTCGAAGAGAGTCAGGCTGGAGTGATTCAGGCTCGAACAAACCCCCGGACGTCCACCAAATGACGAACCGACCCCGACGAACCGTTGTGCAGCAACTTCTTCTGCGGGCCCGCGGAGCTATAAACGTCACTGTGACGAATATGGCGAGACTGGCCGCTAGGGCGCCGAACGTGTTGCGAGGCAATAGAAGTCCATATCGAAGCTCCAAAGGAAGCCCGGCCGGTTGAACGGATTTGCGTTTGCAGATTCGGGCCATATTGGCCAATCCGGCTGTGATGAGACCCGGTCAAATGATGGATGTTTGAGATGCCGATAGTTTGATGGCGAGGTCTGGTTTCGTGGATCTGTGATCGTGACCACGCGCCGACCAGTGACCCGCGGGTGCCTGTGCAATGGGAGCGGTGCATGCTGACACTGACGGAATAGAAGATGTATTCGAACCTCGTACAGTTGTAGCTTGGACACCGGCCAGTGCCACCGGGCCGCTTCTGAGCAGCTCCGACTTGATGCCGATAATGTACATTATGTAAAGCTGTAAGAGGATCATCTGCAGGATCTGGCGATAGCCCCTTCTTGATATCTACGCCTTGGTCACCCAATCAGCCTCTCCCACAAAGGGTTTCGTCGGCGAGTCGTCTCGCGAGGACTCGGACTGGTCGTCGTCGTGAGCGAGTGTCTTCGGCGGTTCTGACCTGCGAATATCGGGCGCGCTCTTGCAGATTTCGCAGTCGGGCTGCATGATTTGCAGTCATGAGGTGTGGGCGGTGAGCGACGGCACGGGCCGGGTCCATTGGCTGCCGGCGGCGGTTGCGGCGGCCGACCCCGACGTGTTCTTGGACGAGGTCCTGGCCGGTTGGCGTCGTCGGCACCTGGCGCAGAACTTCGCCCTCCCGACGGCGCAGCGGCGAAGGCGGTCGGTGATGCGGATGGCCTCGTTCACTGGGAAGTACCCGTGGCAATGGCTTCCTGTGGACTGCGACGATTTCTTCGCGCATCTACGGGGCGTGGAGAACCGAGCCCACAACACGGTTCTCGCCTACCAGACCGACGTGAAACTGTTCTTGGACTATGCCGGCGACCCGGCCTACGACTGGAATGAGCGGTGCTCGCATTTGTTCGGGTCCGTATTCTCTCAGGTGATGGCCGAGCCGAACCGGGCCCGGCACGTCCAGGAGACCGCGGTGTCGAAGCGTCCGTTCGGCCTCGACGAGTTGCAGCAGTTCTTCGACCTGGCTGATCTGGAACCGGAACGGATCTTGAACTCCGGTCGCAAAGGGGCGCTGTCGGCATGGCGGGACGCAGTGATGTTCAAAACCCTCTACGCCTGGGGCCTGCGCTTCAACGAGGCCAGGCACCTGATCCGCGCCGACTTCTCCCGCAACGCCAGGGCTGCGATGTTCGGCGAGCGGGGGCTCCTGCTCGTCCGGCACGGCAAGGCGATGAAAGGATCACCGCCGAAACAGCGGACGGTGCTGACCGTGTTCGACTGGTCCGTCCAGGTCCTGGACCACTGGGCGATGGCCGGGCTCCCCCGCTACGGGCTGCATCAGGGATGCCCGTTGTTCCCGACCGATAGGGGCCGGATGCTCGACCGGTCCCACCTGAGGCGCCGGTTCCAGTCCCTCATCGCCGAGCTGGGCCTGGCTCCCGGGTTGGACGTCCATTCCCTGCGCCGCTCCTACGCCACCCACCTTCAGATCGAGCTCGGCTACGACGTCAGCTTCGTGCAACTGCAACTAGGCCACGAACACGCCTCGACCACCTCCACGTACACGATCGCCTCCCCGGACTACCGGGCCCGCGAATTGGACCGGATCCTGAGCGGAACACTCGAACGAAGCGGCGCGATCCTGCCCCGCCCCGGCAAGAAGGAACCCCGATGATCCGCAACGTCGAGTACCACTGGCACGTCCGAGAGTTGATGGCCCGCAACGGGATGCGCAACAGCCGCGACCTCGTCGGACCGCTCCGCGAACGCGGGATCACCCTGTCCGAATCGCAGGTCTACCGCATCGTCGGCCAGAACCCGGACCGGATCGCCTTCAAGGTCCTCGTCGCCCTGGCCGACATCTTCCGCGTCGACGTCGCAGGCCTCATCACCTACACCGCCGTCGACGTCCGGGCCCGGGCGAAGAAGGCCGCCGACAGCGCCGCAGACGTCCCTCTGATCCAGGCCTACCGGCCGATACGGGCCCGCATCCGACCCGCGGACAATGATGGCTGACCTCCACGGCCGCGGCCGCCCACGAAGCACCGGAACGCTGCTGTGCGCCCGCTGTCATCAGCTGGTCCCCAAAATCCGCGTCCACTGGCCGGAAGGCGCCGTCTGCGGGGCCTGCTTCACCCATGCCGCGAACAACCACGGCGTCTGCGCCCACTGCAACACCGACCGCCTCCTGCCCGGCCGATCCGCAGCCGACGAGCAGATCTGCAAAGACTGCGCCGGGATCACCACCGGGCTAGCCTGCGACAAATGCGGACGGGAAGGCGAACGGATCCGCGGCGGACTGTGCGCCGCATGCGTGGTGACCCACGACCTCACCACGATCCTGAAACCCGGCAACCCGCCGGACCTGCGCCTGCACCGGCTCATCAAGGCGCTCGCCGCCGTCGACCGGCCGCAGAGCATCACCACCTGGGCTCGCGGACAGGCCGCCGCGGACCTGCTCCGAGGACTCGGCGACCGAACACTGACACTGGACCACGCCGCGTTCGACGCCCTTCCACCGTCGCCCGCCGTCGAACACCTCCGCGAGATGCTCGTCAGCCAACACACACTGCCCGACCGCGGCGACGTCCACCTGACCCGGTTCCAGGCCTGGCTCGAGACCCGCCTGTCGACCTTCCGCGAACGCCCGCACATCCACCAGCCCCTCGAGCAGTTCGCCCGGTGGCACCACCTGCGAGGGCTCCGGGCCGACCCAGCCCCGGCCGACATGGACTACGCCACAAGGCATGCCAAACAAGAGATCACCGAAGCCGGCAAATTCCTGGTCTGGCTCGACGACGAACATCACACCCACATCGACGATCTGAAACAAGAACACATCGACCTCTACTGGTCCGAAGGCACATCCACCCGCAAACACATCCGCGGCCTTCTACTACACCGCAAACTCATCGGCAGGAAGAACGCGCTAACGGCCAAAGCCCGGCAAGGAGTGACGACACCCAGCGAAAGCACCGCCGACCGACTCGACGCCATCCGCCGAGTCGCCCAGGCCGACCAGGTCGCATCCGGCACGCGCGTCGCCGCACTCATCTTCCTGCTCTACGGCGTTCCCATCGGCAAGATCGTTGCACTGCAGACCAGTTCGATCACCACCACCGTCCACGGAATGACCATCAACCTCGGACCGCAGCCCGCACCCGTCCCAGAACCACTCGTCCCCATGTTCACCGATCACCTCACCGACGGCATACGCACCGGAACGACGAACAACCAGTCCCCTTGGCTGTTCCCATCCACCAGAGCCGGCCACCACATCACCGGCAACACCCTGTGGAACCGCCTCACAATCTTCGACATTCATCCACAGGCCACCCGCAACACCACGCTCTTCGACATCGCCAAAGAACTCGACCCCGCCAGCATGGCCGCCCTCCTCGGATACACCAAGAAAGCCATGGCCGGCCACGCAGCACGCGCCGGAACGACCATGGGCAGCTACCCCGCCACCAGGCCCACCCGTCGCTGACTGCCATATTCAATCCAAAGCAATCGCTGAGCATGACGTCTCGGCGAAGAGGTGCACGGGCGAGAGCACCGGGGCAAGCGACCAATGCCGCCAGGTCGACCCAAGCCCCACGCAGGGAAATGGACGAGACCCACTACATCCCAACAACTCACGCTAAACCGTGAGCACAGGACCTCGGACAATCAGCAACCCGAGTAGCCACCGGATCGATACGCCTCTTATCCAGTCATAGGAGCATTATTGCATCGGATGCACGATCCACCGCTTCTCCGAGCCGGGTGCCTGGTGATCCGATGTCATGCGGTGAGCTGCGCTAACAGCTGTCGACGACGGCTGGTTCTGGTGACGCCAAGCCGCGTGGTGGCTGATTGCGGCGTGTCGCGGTGGGTCTGTGACCTGGGGCGTTAGGATGATTGTGCATCTGATGAACGATTCGGTCATTTGTTGCACGGATTTGGAGGCGGTTTTCGTGCCTGTCGATCAGATGGGCCGGGTTCTCCCGTTCAGTAAGGTTCGCTACCTGAACGCGGCAGACCAGGTCCTTGAAGAGATGTTCGCCGGATGGCGTCGTCAGCAGTTGTCGCGGAACTTGTCCTTCGGCACGATCGACGGTCGCGAACGGCTGGTACGCCGGTTTTTGGAGCACGCCGGTGCGGTGCCATGGAACTGGACGGTGCAGCACGTCGACGACTTCTTCAGCGACCTCCGCGCCGAGCATCATCTGCGGCAGTCCTCCACCCGCTCGTATCAGAACGCTCTTCGATTGTTTTGCACTTACCTGACTGACCCGGCCTACGGCTGGGACACCCTGTGCGAGCGGGAGTTCGGCACCCACCCGACGCAGGTGTGCTTCGAGTGGAACACCGCCCGGCACGCCCAGAGCAACGAGCAGGACCCGCAGAAACGGGCCTTCACCCGCACCGAGCTGCAGGCTTTTTTCGACCGCGCCGATCATGAAGTCGGCCGACCGCACCAACTTGGCCGGAAAGGTCACCTGGCCGCGCTTCGCGACTCGGTGGTCTTCAAGACCGCCTACGCGTTCGGTCTACGACGCAACGAGGTGCGGCATTTGCAGACGGTGGACTTCGAGCGGAACCCACACGCCCCGGAGTTCGGCCGGTTCGGTGTCGTCAACGTCCGCTGGGGCAAGGCCACCACCGGGTCGGCGCCGAAACGCCGCAGCGTGCTGACCGTCTTCGACTGGGCGCCGGCTGTGCTTCGGCAATGGACCCAGGAAGGACTACCCCGGCTCGATCCCACCGCCGGCCTAGACCTGTTCCCATCCGAACGCGGCACCCTCGTTTCTGAGGCTGCGCTGAGCGCCCGGTTCCGCCGGTACCGGGACGAGCTCGGCTTGGCCGCCGGCTTGGACTTCCATTCGCTTCGCCGCTCCTACGTGACGCACCTGCTCGAGGCGGGAATGGACGCAATGTTCGTGCAACATCAGGTTGGCCACGAGTACGCGTCCACGACCGCGATCTACACCTGCGTGTCCAGCGACTACCGCACGAGAACCCTTCGTGCGGCACTGGACTCGACCATCAAAGAAGCACTCGCCACGGGCGGAGACAACTCATGAAACGCGACGTCGGCTATCAATGGCGACTGGCCGAGGTGATGGCCCGGCACGGGATGCACAACAGCACCGCGCTGACACCGCTGCTGAAGGAACGCGGTATCGACCTCTCCCCCTCTCAGGTTTACCGGCTCGTCACCCAGCGCCCAGAACGTATGTCGCTGCAACTGATAGCCGCCGTCTGCGACATCTTCGACTGCGGTATCGAAGACTTGGTCACAGTTACCGCCGCCGATGCTGCGAAACCCCGCAAAGCAGCCGGTGCCGCCGGCGTCACCCAGATCACCGACGCGATCAAGCCGGTGCGGGCCCGGCTGACCCCATGACCGCCGCCGCCGTCAGGGCCGGCCGCGGTCGACCCCGAACGACTGGCGACCTGACCTGCGACCGGTGCGGTCGGGCCACCGGCAAGATCCGCGTCACCTGGCCCGACGGCCGGATCTGCGGCATCTGTTACCACCACGCCACCCGCACCTCCGGCATTTGCGGCCGTTGCGGCCAGCAGCGTCTGTTGCCCGGCCGTGACGGCCAACACCGGCTCTGCACCGCCTGTGCTGGCATCACCACCGCTCTCACCTGCACCCGCTGCGGCACCGAAGGTGAGCGCTACCGGCGTGGTATCTGCGCCCGGTGCGCACTCCGCGACGACCTCAGCTCACTGCTGCTCCCATCCGGACAAACCCCCATCAAGGATGCACAGAAACTTATCGACGCATTGTGCTCAGCGGAGCGACCCGAGAGCATCCACACCTGGAAACGCAACCCCGACGTCAACCAGATGCTCAGTGATATCGGCTGCGGCCGACTCACTCTTGACCACGCGGCGCTCCAAGCAGCACCCGCAAGCAGGGCGCGCGAGCATCTACGGCAACTACTCGTCCACGCATCCATGCTGCCCAAACGAGATGTCGACCTGGCCTACTTCGAGACCTGGCTAGCCACCCGATTGACGACCTTCACCGACCCTGCGATTCGGCTGCCGTTAGAAAGATTTGCAACCTGGCACCACCTCGAACGAATCCGCCACCGCGTCCAACATGGCGACGACCTTCACGGAGCCACCCACACTGCGAAGCAGGAGATCACCGAAACAGGGCGCTTCCTCACTTGGCTGTGCAGCCGCGGACAGACCATCGCAGATTGCACCCAAGCCGACCTGGAAGAGTGGCTCACCGCGGGACCCACCACCAGAACGGCGATCCGGACGTTCATCGTGTGGGCCGGCAACAACAAGGCGTGCCGGCCGCTTCGCGTCCCGAGGCGAGTCGCTCGAACTACTCCGATCTTGACCCACGACCACCGGATGCGTTTGCTTCGCGCAAGTCTCGTCGGCCAACCGGACACCCTCAGCTATCGAGTAGCCGCCCTCTTGCTGCTCCTCTACGCGCAACCGCTTGTCCGGGTGGTCCAACTCCCCCTCTGCGCGGTGCGCATTGACCCTGCCGGCGTCGAGGTCAAGCTCGGCTCCGAGCCAACCGCAGTGCCCGAACCATTCGCCGCCCTCCTTATCAAACACGTCAAGGACCGGCCCAACCTGCGCACTGTGAACAGCACCGGCAGCCTATGGCTGTTCCCGGGCGGCCGAGCGGGCCGGCACCTAGTCGCGCAGACCGTCATGATTCGCCTCCGCAGCCTCGGAATTGATCTACTCGGTGCCCGCAACGCAACTCTCCGTGAACTTGTTCAGCAAGCACCCGCACCGATCGTGGCCAGTCAGCTTGGATACAGCACCCAGGTCACCATCAAGCACGCTGCCGCGTCAGCGCAGCCAGACCAGCGTTACGCAAGTTCGGCTCGGTATCGCATATCGCCGGGCCAAGCTGCCACCGATATCAGCGAAGACGGCGGCGACGCCACACGGAGAAGCTGACCGACACAATCCAGACGAAAAGAAGAAGACTGACCACCCTCCACGCAACTTTCAACCAGCTGGTGTAGTCGATGATGGCATCTATCAAGGTCCACCCAGTTGAGACCAGCAGAAGGCAATCAAAGACCAGAAGCGCTGGGTGACCCATCCATCTGGGCATACGGTCTGCCGTGGTCTCACGCCTTGGATCCTCAGTCACAAGCGAACGATACAAGCAGCCCTAAATGTTGGTTGACGATCGCGCGTACTGCGTGCAGATCGTCACAAGCTCTGACGCCCGACTGGAGTGTTCGCTTGGCCGAGACTCGCTGATGCTCACCGCGCAGACGCCACCGGCAGCCGTCGGCGTCCACCCATTTTCAGCTCGCCCGAGGTGCGAGTCGTCCTGGTCAACGGGACTGACCACACGCTCAGAGATCTTGATACTGCTGGTCGAGAAATACTGTGGCGGCCTATGTCTCGGGATCTGAGTGAGCGCGTTGACCGTTCCGGCGGTGATCACACCGAGTATCAGGCAGGACAGTTCAAGGATGACCGGCGTCGCTCGATGCTGATAGTCGAGGAATCGTGCTGACTGGCGTCCGTCTGACATACATGGTCGGCCGCGCGTGCACCTCAAACCGGCGCGCAGGCCATCCGGGCCCACGTTGAGTGACCGGCTTCGACCAAGACTGACAAGACAGCTATCGAATAGTGCCAGATCCGATATTGCTGATTACCAGCAGAAGTCTGCGTATTGCCCATGCTCGCGGCCTCAGGCTTGCCGCAGGGAAAGCGCGGCCGTATCGACGTGGCGACCGATCTCACCGTGCCCGGTTTCCCGGGTGTCGATGTGCCCGGCGACGCGCCAACATCATCGACGCCAAAGGCCGACACCTGCCGCAGCAGGCCGGTCAGTGGGCCGCCCGCAACATCAAGGCAGACCTCGCGGACCGGCCACGCGAGCCGTTTCCGGTATCTCGACAAGGGCATCAGGGCCACGATCGGTTGGGGGGGCCGCGGTAGCCGAGGTCGGCACCACCCGCCGCCGGCTGCGGGGCCCACTGGCTTTCGCGGCGTGGCTGGGGCGGCACGTGGTGCTGCTCTCCGGCATCCCAGAGCGGATCGGGGCGGTGCTCTCATGGGGGTCGGACTACTTCACCCACAGCAGGCCACAGATCGTCGTTGGCCGGCCGGACGCGTACGCCGCCAGCCGAGACGCCACTGTTGCACCCGACCGCGTTGGCACTCCCCCGGCCTGAGACCCTCGAGCGGCACTTACCCGGAAATGCCGGCGTCGCGCCTCTTTTCATCGCAGCGCGGTAGCTACCCAACCGCCGCTGTGGCACTTTGACAACTGTCCCGGGCCGCCGAGATTGCACTGGCCGACCCGCTTGGCAGGGCCGGTGAGGCC
>JBBSRY010000003.1:0-15111 GCA_038242595.1 Mycobacteriales bacterium | reverse complement strand
CACCCCCGGGCCGGGCCGGGGGTGCGTGGCTCCGGTCCTCCGGCGGGGGGGCCCCGCCGAGGGGCGGGCCCGACCGTCCCGCTGAACTACAGAGCGCCAACGATGTGGTCGATGCACGCGGTGAGGGCCTGTACATCGGCCGGGTCCACCGCCGGAAACATGCCGACTCGCAGCTGATTGCGACCAAGTTTGCGGTAGGGCTCGGTGTCCACAACACCGTTGGCGCGCAGAATCTTCGCCACCAACGCAGCATCCACCGAATCATCGAAATCGATGGTGCCCACCACCTGGGAACGCAGTTCCGGTCGGGTGACGAACGGGGTGGCGAAGGCAGAATTCTCGGCCCAGTTGTACAACGTGGATGAGGACTCAGCGGTCCGGCCGGTCGCGAAATCCAGACCGCCGCCGGCGTTGAGCCAGTCGATCTGCTCGGCCAACAGGAACAGCGTTGCTACCGCCGGGGTGTTGTAGGTCTGATCCTTGGTGGAGTTGTCCAGCGCGGTGGCCAGTGACAGCGAGTCCGGGATCCAACGGTCGGTCGCGGCAATTTCGGCCACCCGGGCCTGCGCGGCAGGGGAAAGCAGCGCGATCCAGAGCCCGCCGTCGGAGCCGAAAACTTTCTGCGGCGCGAAGTAGTAGGCGTCGGTCTGCGATACGTCGACCGGCAGGCCGCCGGCACCGGACGTCGCATCGATCAATACCAGCTGGTCCTCGGTGGCGCCATCGGGACGGACCACCGGAACGGCAACACCGGTCGAGGTCTCGTTGTGCGCCCAGGCGTACACGTCGACATCGGCTTCAAAAATCGCGACCGGGGCGTCACCGACCTCGGAACTGATCACCGTCGGGTTGCCCAGGAACGGAGCTCCCTTGGCCACCGAGGCAAACTTCGACGAGAACTCGCCGAAGGTCAGGTGCTGCGAGCGGTTGCGGATCAGACCCGTCGCGGCGGCATCCCAGAATGAGGTGCTTCCGCCATTACCCAGCACCACCTCATAACCGTCGGGCAGGGAAAACAGATCGGCCAGTCCGCTTCGCACCCGATGGACCAGGTTTTTCACCGGTGCCTGCCGATGCGAGGTGCCCATCACCGAGGATCCGGAGGCGGCCAGGGCGGCGAGTGCTTCCGGGCGGACCTTGGAGGGTCCGCAGCCGAAACGACCGTCGGCCGGCAACAGATCGGCGGGCAGGACCAGGGTGGCAGCATCGGCCATGAGGGTAGGACTCCTCTTCGGTAAGACAGGACTCTGCGGTGCGCAGAGTTGCGGTAAGACAGAGTTGCGGCACGACAGAGTTGCGGTGGCGCGGCGCTCTCGCGTCTTTGCCGTCGTCCATTCTCCCACTGGCCACCTGGCAGTCCCAAAGACGGTCTCAAGTGCTGGGATTCACCCCGCGGACAGCGGTCCGACGCTGACAATCTGCAGCACCGGTTCGCCGGCCTCATCCGAGGCGTCCAGATCGACCGAAGCGGTCAGACCCCAATCGCGATCGGCGTCCGGATCATCGAAGGCCTGACGCACCTCCCAGCGGCCGGGGTATTCGGTGATGGTGACCATCGCCGCGCTGCGTGCTTGCGGACCGATGCCCATCTCGTCGTACTCCTGCCAGTACGGGTCCATCACGTCCTGCCACTGCTGGGAGGTCCAATCCGCATCGATCTCGGCCAGCGCCCAATATCGTTCCAGCGCAATAAGTTCCACCCGTCGGAACAGGGAGTTTCGCACCATGATGGAGAACGCCCGATGGTTGGCGGTGACGCCCCGGTTGGCTGTTGGTGGTCGCGGACCCAGCTGGCCGGAGGCGTCCAATTCTTCGGGGTGGGCCAACGACTCCCACTCGTCCAGCAGCGAGGAGTCGACACCGCGGACCAACTCGCCGAGCCAGCTGATCAGGTCCGACAGTTCTTCGGTACGGGCCTCGGTCGGCACCGTGCGGCGCATCGCCTGGAAGGCATCGGACAGGTAGCGCAGCACCACCCCTTCCGAACGGGTGAGGCTGTAAAAAGCGACGTACTCGGTGAAGTTCATTGCCCGCTCGTACATGTCGCGGACCACCGACTTGGGTTCCGGATGGAAGTCATTGATCCACGGATGCCCGACCCGATACGAGTCGTAGGCCACCTGGATCAGGTCCTCCAGCGGCTTGGGATAGTCGATGGCATCCAGCAGCGTCATTCGCTCCTCGTACTCGATGCCGTCGGCCTTCATCTGGGCAACCGCCTCACCACGGGCATGATGTCGCTGCCCGGATAAGACGGTGCCGGGGCTGTCCAGGGTGGCTTCGATCAGCGACACCACGTCCAGCGCATAGTCCGGCGAATTCACATCCAGCAGATCCAATGCGGCCAGCGCCAGCGGCGATAGCGGCTGATTCAACGCAAAATCGAGCTGCAGATCCGCGGTCAGCTTCCAGCGGCGTCCCTGCGCGTCCGGTGCGGGCAGTTTCTCCACGATGCCGGCAGCCAACAGCCCACGGGCGATCTCCAGCGCACGCTGCGCATGTTTGAGCTGTCGCTGCCGAGGTTCGTGGGAGCCCTCGATGAGATGCCGCATCGCGGCGAAAGCATCACCCGGCCGGGACATCACATTCAGCAGCATCGAATTGGTGACGGCAAAGTTGGACGAGAGAGCTTCCGGTTGGGCGGCGATCAACCGCTCGAAAGTCGCATCGGTCCAGGAGATGAATCCTTCGGGAGCCTTGCGGCGCACCACTCTTCGCCGCTTGGCCGGATCATCGCCGGCCTTGCGCAGCAGTCGTTCGTTCTCGATAACATGCTCCGGAGCCAGCACCACGACGTCACCGGCAGTATCAAAGCCGGCTCGACCGGCCCGGCCGGCGATCTGATGGAACTCGCGGGCGCTCAGCATCCGGGTGCGGACCCCGTCGTATTTGGACAACCCGGTGAACAACACGGTGCGGATCGGGACGTTGATTCCGACACCGAGGGTGTCGGTGCCGCAGATAACCTTGAGAAGTCCTGATTGAGCGAGTTTTTCGACCAGTCGACGGTACTTGGGCAACATGCCGGCGTGGTGCACGCCGATGCCATGCCGAACCAGCCGGGACAGGACCCGACCAAAGCCGGCGGAGAATCTGAAATCACCGATCAGGTCGGCAATCTCGTCGCGTTCGGCGCGAGTGGCGACGGTAATGGACATCAGTGCCTGGGCCCGTTCCAGAGCTGATGCCTGGGTAAAGTGCACCACATAGACCGGCGCCCGATGGGTGTGCAGCAGATCCTCCAGGGTCTCCTGCAAAGGGAGCACCTCATAGGAAAACTGAAGCGGCACCGGTCTCTCGACACCGGTGATCACCGCGGTCTGCGCGCCGGTCCGGCGGGTCAGATCCTCGGCGAAGAACGACACATCGCCAAGGGTTGCCGACATCAGGACAAATCGAGCATGTGGCAACTCCAGCAGTGGAATCTGCCACGCAACCCCGCGTTGCCGGTCGCCGTAGTAATGGAATTCGTCCATCACCACCATGCCGGCATCGGTCTGCGCGCCGGTCCGCAACGACACCGAGGCGAGAATCTCGGCGGTACAACAGATAATGGGGGCATCAGCGTTGACCGAGCTATCACCGGTGACCATGCCGACCTTGCCGGGTCCGAAGATATCGACCAGATCGAAGAACTTCTCCGACACCAACGCCTTGATCGGCGCCGTGTAGTAGGCCCGGCGGCCGGTGGCCAACGCGGTGAACAGCGCTGCGGTGGCGACCAGACTCTTTCCGGACCCGGTGGGAGTGGCGACGATGACATTGGAGTCAGCGACGATCTCCAGCAGCGCTTCTTCCTGATGGGGGTACAGGGGCAGACCGCGGTCAGCGGCCCAGGCCACGAAGATGTCGTAGAGCGCGTCCGGATCGGCCGAGGTTTCATCCCCGAGATGGTGGTCCGGGGTGGGGATGAGGTCGGCGAGGGTCACCGGTCAACAGTGCCACACCCGCCGACCCTCCCCGGAGCGGCGAAAATTACAGCGAGGACCAGCCGTCAACAGACTCCGGTCCGCGTGGGCCCGGCCCGTCGTAAACCGCGGCCGGCCGGACCAACCGGCCAAGTCGCTTCTGCTCCAAGATGTGCGCGCTCCACCCGGCGGTCCGGGCGCAGGTGAACATCGCCGGCATCATCTTCGGCGGGACACCGGCGAAGTCGAGGATCACGGCGGCCCAAAACTCGACGTTGGTTTCGATGACATGATCCGGGCGGCGGGCCTGTAATTCCGCCTTGGCTGCCTGCTCCAGTGCAGCAGCAGCCTCGTAACGTGGCGCGCTCAATTCCGCGCAGGTGCGGCGCAGCACCCTGGCCCGGGGATCCTCGGCGCGGTACACCCGGTGACCAAAGCCCATCAGCCGTTCCTTGCGGTCCAGGATGCCGCGGACCACCCCCGCTGCATCATCGGTGCGCTCCACCTCCTGGATCAGCGGCAGCACTCGCGCCGGCGCACCGCCGTGCAGCGGTCCGGACATCGCACCGATCGCCCCCGCTACGCAGGCCGGTACATCGGCGCCGGTGGAGGCGACCACACGCGCCGTGAAGGTGGACGCATTCATGCCGTGTTCGGCGGCCGAAACCCAGTAGGCGTCAATGGCTTTGATCTGTTCCGCAGTTGGTTCGCCCAACCACGCGGTGAGGAATCGCTCCACCACATTGGCGCTGGCGTCCAGTAGCGATTCAGGTACCTCCGGGAGGTCGCCGCGCGCCGAACGAGCGACGTAACTCAAGGTTGCGGCCGTGGTGCCGGCCAGGTGTTCACGGGCTTCGTCATCGGTGATGTCGAGCAGTGCACCGAACTTACCGGTGGCGGCCAGCAGTGGCAGCGAGGACTGGGCATCGATTCGAACATCCCCGCTGCGGACAGCGGGGAAGGATATGTCAACCGGTAGTTTCGCGCCGAAAGCGTTATCCACCAGCAGTGCCCAGACGTCCTCGAAACCGACCCGCCCGACGATGTCCTCGATATTGACGCCGCGGTAGCGCAGGGCACCGCCGTCCTTATCGGGCTCGGCGATCTCGGTGTGGAAGGCAACCACACCCTCGAGACCGGAGACAAATGGTGAACTGGTGATTGTTGAAGCCGCCATGGCCAACCTCCCCTGTGAGATGGACTGAAAAACCGCCGGACAGCGAATCTCGAGTCACGTTGTGAACAGCCTTCCTGCTGGCCCCCCCGATGCGCCAGTGGGTACTGCGTGGTTCTCATCACCGACAGGTGCATTTGTTCTACCAAGCGCACCATTTGCGACAATTCGTCGTCTCGTGACCGCCGCCACTGGACCGGACACCCGCGGTCGACACCCGCGGCGTAGCGTCTTCATGGATGAACGCCTCTGAGAACCCAAACGAGTTAGCCGAATCACGCCCAGATCTGGCGCATATGCGCCGGAACTACTCCGGAACCGGACTTTCTGAAGCCGACCTGGCGCCGGACTGGGTTTCGCAATTCGAAAAGTGGCTCAACCAAGCGATCGCTGCCGGTGTGACAGAGCCGAATGCGATGGTGCTGGCCACCGCTGATTCCGACGGCGTGCCGGCGTCGCGAGCTGTCCTGGCCAAGGGCTACGACAGCAATGGGATTGTCTTCTACACGAACTACACGTCGGCCAAATCGGCAGATCTTCGGTCGAATCCGGTGGCCTCGGTCACCTTCCCGTGGATCGATCTACAACGCCAGGTCCATATCCGTGGGCGCGTGGAGAAGGTCGACGCGGAAACAATTGCGGAGTACTGGGCCACCCGCGGCAGAGGTTCGCAGCTCGGAGCCTGGGCCAGCCCACAGTCGACGGTGCTGCCGTCTCGGCAGGCACTTGATGACCTGCAATCAGCCTTGGAAATCCGGTTCGGCGGCGGACCCGGCGCGGTCGATGCGCCGCCGATCCCGGTTCCGCCGCACTGGGGCGGATGGCGCATTGTGCCGACCACCGTCGAGTTCTGGCAGGGCCGCACCTCTCGGATGCACGACCGACTTCGTTACCGCCAAACCGGACTGGACTCCTGGGTAACAGAGCGGCTTGCGCCGTGACGTCTGTGCGTCACCAGCACCAGTATCACCAGCACCACCAGCGTCTCCCGGACCATCACGCGCACTAGAGATGACGCAACCTCCCGAACCCAAGAAGTCCCGGTTGCGTGGCATGGCCGTAGATACCCGACCCCTCAAGTTCCCCGAGTTCAGGCGACTCTGGATCGGCCAAGCGGTGGCCGTTATCGGCGCCCAGCTCAGTGTGGTGGCCGTCCAACAGCAGATTTTCGACATCACCAACAGTTCTGCCTGGGTCGGCATCGCGTCAATCGTCGCTCTGGTGCCACTGATCGCCTTCGGACTATTCGGTGGTGCTGTCGCCGATACCTATGATCGTCGAAAGATTCTGCTGGTCACCTCGGTGGGGATGGCGGTATCGACTCTCGGTTTATGGGCCCACGCCCTGAGTGGAATGGAGTCGGTCTGGGTCATCATGGGCATGCTTGCCGTTCAGCAGGCGATGTTCGCGGTAAACAGCCCGACCCGGACAGCGCTGATACCCAGACTGGTGCCGCTGGATCTGGTTGCCTCGGCAAATGCCCTGAACATGACTGTTTTCAGTCTGGGGGTCATCCTGGGGCCGGTGCTGGCCGGTGTGCTTTTGCCGTATCTGGGCCTGAGCTGGCTGTTCTTCTTCGATTTCCTCAGCTTTCTCGCGATCCTGTACGCGGTCTACAAGCTGCCGCCAATGCCGAGACTCGGTTCCCCCACCACCGAGCGGGCCAGCGTCCGGGCGGGTCTGCGGTTCCTGCGTACCCGGGACGTGCTGTTGATGACGTTCGTGGTGGACCTGATCGCGATGATCTTCGGCTTTCCCAGAGCGTTGTTCCCACAGATGGCCGAGCAGACATTCGGTGGTGCACCCGGTGGCGGTCTGGAATTGGGGCTACTCAATATCGGAATGGCGATCGGTTCGATGATCGGCGGACTCACCGGTGGCTGGATCCAGCGAATCCATCGGCAGGGGGTGGCCATCGTCGCCGCCATCGTGCTGTGGGGTCTGTCCATGGTCGGGCTCGGACTGACGAACATGCTGTGGCTGGCGGTACTGTTTCTGGCCATCGGCGGCTGGGCCGACCTGGTCAGCGCGGTGTATCGCAGCACCATGTTGCAGGTGGCCGTCTCCGATGAGATGCGCGGACGGATGCAGGGAGTGTTTCTGGTGGTGGTGGCCGGTGGACCACGTATCGCTGACCTGTTGCACGGTTTGGTTGCAGTATGGAGTTCAACCGCGGTGGCCATCACCGGCGGCGGAATTCTGGTGGTAATCGGTGTTTTGGCTGCGGCGGCGTTGCGGCCGGCGCTACTGCGATACGACCCCAGGGAGTCACCGGAGGCGAACTGAAGACTGACGTCGCCGGTGCCGGCCGCCTGTAGTGGCCCGGGCGAATCGGAGATGGCAACCGGCCGAATACCGGGATCACGCATCAACTTAGCCACCCGATGAGGCACAATCAGCGAATCGGCCGCCAGCGACGGCTGATCTACGAGGAGGAAACACGTCATGACGCAGGGCTGGGATAGCGGTAACCAGGACCCCAATACCGGGTACCCGAACCCCTCATACCCGTCGCCGGAGGCCTCCGGCTATCCCCAGGCCGACGCGACGAAGAGTGACTATCCGCAGCCGGGGTATCCGCAGCCGGGGTATGAGCAGCCGGGGTATCCACAGGCCGGTTACCCCCAGCCGGGATATTCCCAACAGGGGTATCCACAGGCCGGTTATCCGCAACAGGGGTATCCGCAACAGGGGTATCCGCAGACCGGTTACCCCCAGCCGGGTTACCCGCAGCCGGGTTACCCCCAGGCCGGCTACAACCTGGTACCGGCGAAGCCACCCAAGCCAGGAGCCGTCAAAGCGGCGGCTGTGCTGGCCTTCGTCCAGGGCGGCATCATTTTGTTCGCCGGCATCGGAACGCTCAGCGGCGGCGCCGGCCTTAACGATCTCGGCGTTCGTGGCACCGGAAATATCGGCGACACCCTGACCATCCTGGGCGTCCTGGCGCTGATCTCGGCCGGCCTGCTCATTGCCGGTGGCGTTTCAGCGTTCAACAAACACAGCTCCCTGCTGATCGCCGGCTCCGGACTTTCCCTGGTGCTCTCGGTCTGGTGGATGATCCAGTTTGATTTCTTCAGCGCGGTGCTCATCTGGTCGCTACTGCTGGCTGCGATGCCGATCATCTCGGTTGCGTTGATTTTGGGTCGCACCGCTCAGACCTGGATGAAGACCCCAGACGTGGTCTGACCGAATAACACTGCGAGCAGGGCCGATCTGAACGTGGGGTCGGCCCCGCTTGCTATCCGGGGCGCCCCCAAGCGCGGTCGAGCCGCAGTGATG
This sequence comes from Mycobacteriales bacterium, assembly GCA_038242595.1. Taxonomy (GTDB): domain Bacteria; phylum Actinomycetota; class Actinomycetes; order Mycobacteriales; family Nakamurellaceae; genus Nakamurella. Next base: position 6,750 of record JBBSRY010000003.1, on the reverse strand, counting down.
AGCCCCGCCAGCGGGTGAGGGTAATTCCGATACAGTTCTCGCGGGGCGGACGTTGCCCACCCTTGCAGAAAAATTGGGAAGGTGAACGGAAATGACAACACCGCGAGCGCAGGATTGGGCGGTGTACCAGGGGCTGGAGGACGGTCTGCGGGTCTATCTCCGTGATGCCGATATAGCACTGGACGCCATCTCCGGGGTCGTCAACCTTGCTGATATCAAGGCCTACACCTGTGAACGAGTTGCTTCCACTCAAACCTGGGGTGAATCGCTCTGGCAGGAGGTCGCTCTCACCGACGGCCACCGGCTGATCCTGTGGCATGGCGACGACGAGGAGAACGATGAGAGTCCAGGGTCAGTGATGTTCTCCTCCTCGATCCGAACCATCCCGATGACCGCGATCGTTGATCAGGGGCTGCGCACGCGCTATAGCGTCGAAGCCGGGGAGGAGGACGAGCCTGCCGTGCGCACCCTGCATTCGGTGATGCTCTACCTCTCGACCCAGACCCCGGAACGGTCGCTGACCGAGCTCACCGAAGAAGCAGGTACCCGCACCCTGCAATACGTGGAGACCTACCGGTTCTCCAAGTCGGTCACCGATGGTGGACGCGGTCAGATGCAGCGGCTGACGCAATTCGGGCGAGCGTTATCCCGATTCGCCACCAGCAGCCAGGGATGACCCGGCCGGCCAGCGGGGCGCAATTTGTCCTGACGCGCGGGCCCGCGCGTGCCCAGATCGGTTCGGTGGCAGCGGTTCTCCGAGAATTCTCGGTGGGCGGAGTGGCTTTTACCGAGACCTGGGACGACGCTGCACCTACCCCCTACGGCTGCGGCATCGTGTTGGCCCCGTGGCCGAATCGTATCGCCGCCGGTAGTTGGACACTGGACGGCAAGAAGCAACAACTCGATATCACCGACCCGTCCAACAATTGCGCCATCCATGGTTTGCTGCGTAACACCGAATATCAGCCGGAAAGTGTTGATAGCCAATCGGTGACGCTGCGGGCCGGGATCTATCCTCAGCACGGGTACCCGTTCACCATCGACAATTACCTCTCGTACAGTCTGGTGGCTGACGGACTGCGAGTTACCCACCGACTGCACAATGTCGGTGCGGCGGCAGCGCCTTTCGGTGTCGGTGCTCACCCCTACCTGCGGGTGGGAGAGCACGCCACCGCCGACCTGACGGTAACCGTGCACGCCGATACCTACCTGCCGATCGATGCGAGCAAGGTCCCGACAACCTCGCACTCGGTCAGTGGCACCGAATGGGACCTTCGGAACGGTGTGAAGTTGGCTGATGCCGACCTTGATACTGCCTACACGAATCTGACACTGGTCGACGGGCAGCAGCAGGTGTCATTAATGGCGCCCGACGGCACCGGTCTGATGCTCTGGGCCGACGAGGTCTTTGGCTACGTCCAGGTTTTTACGCCGCGCAACTTTCCGATCCGGGAACACGCGGTAGCTGTGGAGCCGATGACCTGCGCGGCCAATGCCTTCAATACCGGGGATGGGTTGCGTTGGCTCGAACCAGGTGAGAGCTTCGAGGCGTCCTGGGGTTTGCGCCCGGTGGGATTCTAGGCCCGATGGGATTTTAGAGCGTGGGGCGTTGCGCCCAGCGGCGCAGTGTTTCTTCCCGTTCCATCTTGTGGTCGACGATCGGCAGCGGATAACCGTTGGGTGGTCCAGCCGGCAATTCCCAAGGGGTGTGTACGGCTTTGCCACGGACTTCGGCGAGTTCCGGAATGTACTTACGGACGTAGTCGCCGTTCGGATCGAATTTCTGACCCTGGGTGATCGGATGGAAGATACGGAAAAATGGTGACGCCTGCGGTCCGCCACCGGCAACCCATTGCCAGCCATGGTTATTGGAGGCGATGTCGCCGTCGACCAGGTGCGCCATGAAATGTGCGGCGCCGCGCTGCCAGGTCTGATGGAGGTCCTTGATCAAGAACGAGGCCACCGACATCCGCAGGCGATTGTGCATCCATCCTTCGGTAAGTAGTTGACGCATGGCGGCATCGATATAGGGGAACCCGGTACGCCCCTGTTGCCATGCTCGGAAGTGGTTATCAGCCTCGGATCCGCTGTCCCATTCCAGGTGATCAATGACCGGATTGATCGACCACCAGATCGATTTGGGGCGGTGAAAAACCAGATCTGCGTAGAAGTCTCGCCAAGCCAACTCCCGGCGGTAGGACAACGCTCCGGTACTGGAGTGTTGCTTGATATCGCCCAGCAGGGTGCGGGGGTGGACGCATCCCCATTTCAGATAGGGAGAGAGCTTGCTGGTGCCATGATGATCCGGACGATTGCGGTCATCGTCATAGTCAACGATGGGGCCAGCCAGAAAGTCCGCCCACGCCTGCAAGGCTGCTTTTTCGCCGGGTTCGGGTAGCGCGACATCCAATTCGGCCCGTGAACCCTGCGGGATCACGCCGGCCGACAACAACTTTGCCGGGTGCAGTCGATCCGGCACTTTGAGTGTGTCCGGATCGGCCCACCGGACATTGTTTCCGGGCCCGGCCGGACCGCGGTAGCCGTGTTCGGACCAACCACGAAAGTAGGGGGTGAAGACGGCGTAGCTGCTGCCGTCGTTCTTACGAATTCGACCGGGCGCCACCGCGTACGGCGAACCGGTTTTACGTAGCGCAATATCGACGCCGGTCAATGCCTTTTCGACTGCTTCATCGCGTTTGCGGCCATAGGGCATGTAGTCCGCGCTGATATGAACCTCATCGGCGCCCGCCGCCTTCGCGATCTGCGGGACCAGAGTCACCGGGTCGCCGGCCACCACCAGAAGCCGACCGGAGAGCGACTTGTTCAACTCCTCGAGGCAACCCAACAAGAACTGGGTGCGGACCGCGCCGGCATCGGCCAGCAGTGTCGGATCGAGCACGAAGAGTCCCACCACGTCATGGGAATCAGCGGCCGCAGCCAGTAGAGCCGGATGGTCGTCAACGCGAAGATCCCGCCGGAACCACAGGATCCGGCGGGATGTAGCGCAAGCCTTTTCGGTCACTCGAGTTCAGTGCCCGCTGGCTATCACGGCAAAACTACCGAGATTCGAGACTGGAGTAATCCCGCGCGGTGTACCCGGTGTAGACCTGGCGCGGGCGACCGATCTTGGTAGCCGGATCCTTGATCATTTCCTGCCACTGCGCGATCCAGCCGGGCAATCGACCCAGGGTGAACAGGACGGTGAACATCTTGTCCGGGAAGCCCATGGCGCGGTAGATCAAGCCGGTGTAGAAGTCGACATTCGGGTAGAGCTTGCGCGAGACGAAGTAGTCATCCGACAGGGCGATCTCTTCGAGTTGCTTTGCCAGATCAAGCATCTCATCGTTGCCGCCGAGCTTGGACAGAACCTCATCGGCAGTGGCCTTGACCAGCGTGGCACGCGGATCGTAGTTCTTGTAAACCCGATGTCCGAAGCCCATGAGCTTGACCCCGGGCTCCTTGTCCTTGACCCGATTGACGAAGGACTTGATGTCGCCGCCATCTTTCTTGATGGCGGCCAGCATCTCCAGGACCTGCTGGTTGGCACCACCGTGCAGCGGGCCGGACAGGGCATGAATGCCGGCCGAGATCGACGCGAACAGGTTGGCGTGGGAGGAACCAACCAGCCGAACCGTTGAGGTCGAACAGTTCTGCTCGTGATCGGCGTGCAAGATCAACAACTGATCCAGTGCCTTGACCATCAGCGGGTCGGCTTCGTAATCCTCGGCCGGGAAACCGAAGGAGAGGCGGAGGAAATTTTCCACCAGGCCACGGCTGTTGTCCGGATACAGCAACGGCTGCCCCACGGACTTCTTGTAGGCATAGGCCGCGATCGTCGGCAGCTTGGCCAGCAGTCGAATGGTCGACAACTCCACCTGTTCGTCGTTGAACGGGTCCAACGAGTCCTGATAGAACGTGGATAACGCCGATACAGCGGAGGAAAGCACCGGCATCGGATGGGCATCCCGCGGGAACCCGTCGAAGAACCGCTTCAGATCTTCATGCAACATGGTGTGGCGGCTGATCCGTTGGGTGAAATCTTCGAGCTCTACAGCGGTCGGCAGTTCCCCGTTGATCAGCAGGTAGCTAGTCTCCAGGAAGGTCGAATTCTGGGCCAGCTGTTCGATCGGATATCCGCGATAGCGCAGGATGCCGGCGTCACCATCGATGTAGGTGACCGACGAGGTGGTCGAACCGGTGTTGGTGAAACCCGGATCAAGCGTAATCAGCCCGGTCGTCGACAGAAGTTTGGAGATTTCGACGCCGGAGGAGCCCTCGGTGGAGGGAACCACCTTCAGGGGCAACTCGTGCGCCCCGTAGGTGAGGGTGGCAGCGTCTGGTCGCTGTTCGGGGGCTGCGGTGACCTCGGACATCTGCGCATCAAGCCTTTCGTTGTGACGGCTCACGCTCACCGACCGGGTTTTCAGGGGGTGGCCCCGGCACGTTCGGCACGCGCAACTGCTTTCTTCCTGCTGAGGTTACTTGGCCGTAAAGGACGTCCATGCCGTGGGTTGGTTGTCTTCGGACACCGCTGTCATCCTGGCGAACGGCGAGCAACAGTCTGACCGGGCAGGAATCGTCTACGGTGCCTGACCGGACAAACAGTAAGGTTGATGGTAATTGTGATCCGGGTCTCAGGCCACTGCGGGTTCGGCCCCGGTCACCATCTCAAGACCACCACTGAAATGGAGAACCATGAGCCTGTCCCTGGCCAGCATTCTGTCCGAGTCGGCCAATCGACACCCGAATCGTGACGCTGTGGTGATGGGGGATGGTCGGATCACCTATGCCCAGTTGTGGGAGCAAAGCCGGCGATATGCGGCGGTGCTGAGCCAACGAGGCATCGGGCCAGGTGATCGGGTTGCGGTGCTGCTCCCGAATGTGCCCGATTTCCCGCGGGTCTATTTTGCAGCGCTTTCTCTCGGCGCCGTGGTGGTGCCGATCCATGCGCTGTTGATTGCCCGCGAGATGACTTATGTCCTCCAGGATTCCGGGGTCAAGATGCTCATCGCCGCAGCGCCGCTTCTCGGCGAGGGCGCGCCGGCGGCAGCGGCTGCCGGGGTCGATTTACTCGCCGTGATGGGCGGGGAGGACGTAGACCGATTGGATCTGCTGGCCGCCGAGGTCGACCCCATCGACAGCTATGTGCCTCGGGAAGCTGAGGATGAAGCCGTCATCCTCTACACGTCCGGAACCACCGGGTCACCCAAGGGGGCTGTCCTGACCCAGCTGAATATGCTGATGAATGCACAGGTCAGCGCGACCAGCGTGATCGAATTGAAGGTGGACGATGTCATCCTGGGTTGCTTGCCGCTATTTCATTCCTTTGGACAGACCTGTGCGATGAACGCCGGCTTTTTCGCCGGCGCCACCCTGGTGTTGCTGCCGCGTTTTGAACCGGCCGCAGCCATGGACACGATCATGGCGCAGGGCGTCAATGTGTTCATGGGTGTGCCGACGATGTACATCGGGCTCCTTGCCGCCGCTCGGGCCGATGAACGTCGTCCGGTGCTGCGAACCGCGGTGTCCGGCGGCGCCAGTCTGCCGGTGACCATCATCGACAAATTCGCCGAGGTCTTCGGTGCCGATATTTACGAGGGGTACGGACTCAGCGAGACCTCCCCGGTGGCCACCTTCAATCAGCCCGTCTTCGGCCGTAAACCGGGGACCGTCGGTCGAGGCATCTGGGGAGTTGACGCCGATATTGCCGCCGCCGAGGTGGAGGGCCGCATCGAATTATTGGGCGTCGGCGAAATAGGTGAGGTGGTCATCCGTGGCCACAATGTTTTCGCCGGCTACCTCAACAATCCGGAGGCGACAGCCGCGGTGAAGGTCGACGGCTGGTTCCGCAGTGGTGATCTTGGCACCAAGGATGAGGACGGCTTCATCACCATCGTGGACCGTAAAAAGGACCTCATCCTGCGGGGCGGGTACAACGTCTACCCGCGGGAGGTGGAAGAGATTTTGGCCGGCCATCCAGGAGTCTCGCAGGTGGCGGTGGTGGCGGTTCCGAGTGAAATCCACGGTGAAGAAATCTGTGCGGTCGTCGTTCGATCCCCGGAAGGTGTCTGTGATGAGGCGCTGACCCCAGAGTCTCTGATCGCCTGGTCTCAGCAAAATCTTGGCAAATATAAGTACCCGCGGCGGGTGGAGTTCGTTGACTCGCTGCCACTGGGCCCGAGTGGGAAAGTGCTGAAACGAGAGATCGTGAAGACACTGGACGCCTGACTCTCAACGTCTTCCCATTATTTAGGCGTACTAAATAGCTGTGAATTCGCTCAGAGTGAGCGAGGGAATGGGGAACTTTGAAGCAGACGAAGTGGTTGGTCCTTTCTCTGGTGCTGGCACTGGTCGCCGTGACGGGTGTGTTGATCTACCAGAACACCTCGTCGGATACCTCGGCCGCCGATGGCGACACTGTCACCGAAGTGGTGGTGGTGACGCCGTCGGCCGACGGATCTCGCAGACCCACCAACATTGCGATGACCAAGCTCGCGCCGGGTGAGAAAGCGCCGCAGTTCATCATTTTCTCCTTCGACGGAGTGGGTAGCTCGGAGAAGATCAACGCCTTCATGGACGCTGCGGCGCCCAATAATGCGCGCATGGTCGGCTTTCTGACCGACCTGTACCTGCTGACAGATGACAAAGCCGGCCTCTACACCGCGCCGGGCGGAACGCCGGGTAAAGCAGCAGCCGGGTTCGGCGGCGATGCCGCAGAGGTGATCCAGCGGGTGCGAGATCTGAACAAGT
>JBBSRY010000002.1:0-15256 GCA_038242595.1 Mycobacteriales bacterium | reverse complement strand
TTGATCGCCGGCGTACTGCTGGCACAAAGCATTCTCGGTGTTGGCGTTGCCGCCAGTGTCATTGGCTTTTTGATCATGGTGGGTGGCGTGGGTCTATTGGTTTTCGGCCAGCCGACCAAGCGCGGACATATGCCAGCCGAAGCCCCGCAGCGAAAAGCTTCGTCAACACTGTCCGATCGGATGGAAGAGCGATTCCGTCGTCGCTTCGACGAACAGTGAGCGAAAAGCCCCGCCGCTGAGGCAGCGGAGTTCCACAGGGTTATGAAAGTTCTTCGGACGTACGAAAGTTCTTCGGAGTCACGAAAGTTCTCCGGTTGAAGGCGGTCCCCAATACAGGGCACCGCCTTCTACCGTTTCACTCCTTCGCGCCCGGCCGGATCGACCTCGGAAGTACCCGATCCAACAGGGTCAGCGGCGCAGTCTGGGCGAATTCGGTATTCACATGCTGCACATCCGCTCCCAAATCAGTACCTTCCGGTGGAAGGTAGTCACTCCCGGAATACCAGGAGTGCTCAGTGGCCAGCGCTATGCGGCGCAACCCGGCGCGCGAGTCCGCGGTGAGTTTTCCATGTTTGGCCAGGTAGTTGGCCGCCACCCGCACGGTTGCCTTGCGATCCGGTGAGAGTCCGTGATCCAACGCCAGGTCCTCGACCTCGGACCAGGCAGCCGCCGCCGCGCCCGGCCCGCCGGCCGAAGCGAGGGCAATCCGCCGTTTCGTCCGGCGCCGGCGGTAAACAGATGGCGATATCAGTAACAGAGCCAAAAACACGATCCCGCCAAGTGCCGCCCATTCGCCGGCACTGAATCCGCGGAAACCGTCGCTGCCAACGCCGACGGCCTGATCTGAAATCTCGGTGCTGGTCACCGTATTGGTCTGGGTGATCCCGCCGTCCTGGGGGAAGTCGTCGCCGGCTTCTGGGTTCAGGCCACCAGTTCCGCTCGGTGCGGAAGGTGTGGGTTCGGCTGAGGTCGAAGGATTGTCGAATCCTTGTTGACCACCTTCGGCGACTCCGAGCGGTGTGGGGTCGAAGCGGACCCAGCCGGCTTTATCGAACTTGACCTCGACCCAGGCATGGGCGTCATGGCTGGAAATGGTGTATTCGCCGTTTCCGTTGGCCTGGCCCTGGGTGAAGCCGATTGCAACCCGGGCCGGGATATCCAGCGTGCGCAGCATGATCGTCATGGCCGTCGCGTATTGCTCGCAATATCCCTGCTTGTTCTGCAGGAAGTCGACCAACGCGTCCCCGCTGTTGCCCTCCGGAACGCTCAATGTGTACTGGAAGCCATTGGCAGGTGTGGTGAAGAAGTCCTTGAGCAGTAGTGCTTTATCAAATGCGGTTTTTCCGGCGGCGGTGATCTCCTGTGCCTGGGAAACCACCGCGAGCGGAACACCGGCCTGCTCGGTGAGCAGACCCCCGGGTGTGACCGTGTCAGCGCGGAGGTCTTCGGGGGGGATGACGCCGGAGTTCACCAACATCGCATAAGAACCTGGACTTGCTGCATCCGGCCGGTAGATGGACCCGAGGGTGGGGTTGTATTTCCAGCCAGCCGGAAGTCCGGAAACCGACTGTGTGCCTTGGTAGATCGGCACGTACCGATCGCTGAACGCCAGGTTGGTGACCTGGACCAGGCCGACTTCGGCGGCGGGGTTGCGGGCCAGCGGATCCATGTCCAATTCGCCGTCAATGGCCACCGAGTCGCTGGCTAGTGCACCCTCAGAAAAACCTTGACCTGCGGTCCACTGTTCCAGGCCGATCGTTCGCAGGTAATCCGGTTGAAGCAGACCCGCCACGCGCAGGACGTCCACTGCCTCGCTGCGTTGTAGATCACCTTTCAGCGATGTGAATGGGGACAGTCCGATGTCACCGCCGCTGCTGGAGGAGTTGCCGCGGGGGATTCGGCCCTCGGTGCTGATTGCGGTGATCGAATCGGCAACGAAGAGGCTCAGAGCAATTGCAGCCACTGTGGCTACGGTACCGACGGCGGCGATACCGAAGCCGGCGCGCAATCCCACCCGTCGACCCGGATGGCCGGCAACGGCCACCAGGGCGGCATAAGCCAGGGCGGGTAGCGCGAAGGTCCACCAGGGGAGCAGCTCGTCTGCGATGGAAGCTGGAACGGAGTACAGACACAGCAGGGGCAGCGCCACCAGGGCGGGGGCATCGACCTCGCAGACCAGAAAATCGACGATGAGAGCGACCAACGCCAGGGCAATGGCGATCAGGAGCCCGAGTTCCGGAGTAGCTTGTGCCGGTGGAGTGGTTTCCTGGATCTGAACCCAGGCGTTGCTGAGTAAGGTACCGGCCTCGGCGACCGCTTCCTTGTTCGGGATCATCCCCCAGATGCCACCATCGGTGAACAGACTGGTCAGGGTGAGCGCGATGCCAAAAGCCTGTAGTAGCACGGTGACCGGGGATGGCCAGCGCATCAACCGGCTGCCGAAACCGATCAACCAGACCAGGCCCACCACCTGTAGCACCGGAGGGATCCACTCCGGTCCGCTCAAGATGATGGTCAGCGAAGCGGCGCCGGCCAGTACCGCCAATGCGCCCAACAAACCGATGAAGGGTTTGGCCGATGGCGGCGGCCCGACAGCGATCTGTGGTTTCGACTCCGGCGGCTGCGACCGACCGGCTGATCCGGACGGCGCCGGGGACCGATGGCGAGTTTCGGTGGTCGCACTCATCCGGTTCGCCCCCACAGTTGATACCCGTCGCCCCAGATGCAGGCGCGGCGCCAGACGCCGGCCAAATCGTCGCCGGGGTGAACACCAACTACCCGCCAGCCGGCCGCACTCAACAGTGCGACCGTTTCTTTGGTATGACCAGTCGTTTCTGGGCGTTGATCGCTCACCGGTCCAGTCCACTCCGAGGCAGCCAGCAGCAACGCGATGGCATTTGCCGAGCGGCGCCGGGAAGCGATGAGCAACTGGGTGGTCTCGTGGTCGGCATCGCCGAGAACGGCGATGAGCAAACCGGACTCGACAAAGGCTGCGGCGCCGAAGTTGCCTTTGGGGTCGCTGGTCAGCAGTGCCAGTCCGGCCAGCACATCGTCGGCGATATCGTGGCCGTCGGCCAGAACGAGTCCGGTATGGGAAACCAGTCGGACCTGATGATCGCCGGCCAGCAGATGTAAAGCCACCGAGGCAGCCAGGCTCACGGCGGTCTCGAGGCTGGAGAATTCGCCGGACCCGAAATGCGCTTCGGCCCGATGGTCCATCAACACGGTGGCGCCGCCGTGCGATACCGGCTCGGTGAGACGGACCATCAGGTCGTCATAGCGGGCCGAGGCCCGCCAGTGCACGGTGCGAATATCGTCACCACGTTGGTATTGACGGACGCCGATATCGGGCGAACCCCCAACGGTGCCCTGGGCAGCCCGCCCCGAGGGTGCGGATCTGGCCCCTCCACTGGACGGAGTGCCGTGCAGGGCCACCACTGTCGGCACCACCAGAACTTCGGTGAAGGCAGGCAAAGTGCGGCTGTCCTCCCAGGTACCGAATGGGTCACCCAGTTGAACTGTCGGTGGACCGATCAGGAAGCGTCCCCGCCGTCGAGCGCGTAATGGGTAGCTGGTGACGGCGCTGCGCCCACGGGCCAACGCCGGAATCAGACAATGCGCGCCGGCCGATAGCTCCGGTGTCGGATCTTCCAGGAGTTCCACCGGCCGGGTGCGAGATCCACCGGTGTTGGTGATGATCAAGTTGACCTGCCCGACCAGTCCGGGGCTGAGTCGCTCCGGGATCACCTGATGGGAGGCGGAAAGCCGGGTTCGTCGGGTAGCGGTAACCGCCCAGGCCACCAACGGGAACAGCGCTGCCAAGATACCGACCCTGAGCAAATCACGTTCGTCCAGGATGATGGCGCAGATGCAGGCAGCCACGCCACCGGCCAGCAGGCAGCGTCCACGAGTGGTCAGCCCGCGCCGCCCGCGTAAGGCCCCACCGGCGGACTTCTTATGGCCCGCGTTGAGTGGCGGTCTTTCTCCCTGTCTGCTCGTGCGGTCGGCGGCACCCGTGCCAATGGCTGTATCAGCCACCTGAACCCCGAGGGACGCGGATCGCAGAGAGCAAACCGGCGACGATGTCGGACTCGGAACGATGTGCCGCATGCGCTTCCACGGTCAGCAGTAGCCGGTGTGACAGCACCGGTATAGCCATTCGGGCAATATCATCCGGCACCACAAAGCCGCGGCCTTCCAGTGCTGCCGCCGCCTTCGCCGCCCGCGCGAGGTGCAGCGCCGCCCGTGGCGAAGCACCGAGACGAACCTCGGGGAGTGACCTGGAGGCCGCGACCAATTCGACGATGTAGTGCTGCAGTTCCGGTGCCAGATGAATCCGTTGGGTGCCGGCGATCATGTCCTTGATGGTGGCCGCATCCGTGACCGCGATCAGCGACTCCATCGGGTCCACCCGGTCATGGTCGGCCAGCATCGCGACTTCGCTGCGTCGATCCGGGTAGCCGATCGCGGTGCGCGCCAGGAAGCGGTCGCGCTGTGCTTCCGGAAGTGGGTAGGTGCCTTCCATCTCCACCGGATTCTGGGTGGCCATCACCAGGAAGGGAGTCTCCAGCGGGTAGGTGGTGCCATCCACCGTGACCTGTTTTTCCTCCATCGCCTCCAGCAGCGAGGACTGGGTTTTTGGGGAGGCCCGATTTATCTCGTCGGCGACCAGGATATTGGCGAACACCGGCCCCGGTCGGAATTCGAATTTGCCAGTTTCGCGGTCGTAGATGGAGACACCGGTGACATCACTTGGCATCAGGTCCGGGGTGAACTGAACCCGGTTCACGGTGCTGTCGACCGTTTTGGCCAGCGCCTTGGCCAGGCTGGTCTTCCCGACACCGGGTACGTCCTCGATCAGTAGATGACCCTCGGTCAAGAGCGCAATGACAGCGAGACGAACCACATCCGGCTTGCCCAGCAGCACCCGATTGACCGCGCCGGCGATATGTCCACCCATGGTGGCAATAAAGGCAGCCGATGCCGGCTGGCCCGGATGATGACCGGAGCTGCTCGTTGGTGCACCGGACTGGCTCGAGGATTGAGGACCGGAATGCTGACCGCCGCCCTGGCCGCCGTGTGACGTGCCGGCGGCTCCCGTCGGGGGTCTTGCGCCGAGATCGTGGCTCACTTCAGATCCTCCTGATTGCTCGCGCCGGCACCTACCAACGCCGCGGCGACCCCGTTAGGACACCACGATGTTCTCCAGTCTGCCAAAGGCTGGCGGCACCGGGAGCAGTTTCTGGTCGGTGGAATCTTCAGAGTCCGGGTGGACCTCGTTTCTGCCTCGTCCCCCGGTGCGGTCGGGAAGTCTCCGCTGCGGACAATGCAGCCCGTCGACGCCTCAACCGGGTGACCTGGACACCCCTGAGTCCGCCGATGCCGACCACTTCACCGTTGGCCGGACCCACCGCGCCCCACTTTGCTCCGGAAACGGCGAATCAATTGCCCAGGACGTCTTATTGCGTCCGAATAATCCGATTTTGAGTAGCCCACATACGGCTTGCCTGGACTTGTCATCAGAATTTCCCCACTCCCTGCCACGCCCGCCAACTGGGGCGATGGGAGACATCTGCGACCAATCGGGATGAATGGGGGTTGATTGTGGAGGAAAGTGGGGTAGCGTGGCCCGTACTGGAGCACAGCGGGTGTCTGAGACGCCTATTTAAACCCGCTTGGACCAGTCGAGTTTGGTCAGATGGGCCGACACGGGTGTGAAACGTCAGGTGGAGCACCTGGTGAAGAAGGCAAGTGTCAGCGGCCGGGAAGGGGAGGTGGCGGTGCAGTGGAAATCGGTTTTGTCGGCACCTACACACCCCGGATGGACGACAAAGGACGCGTTACCATCCCGGCCAAGTATCGGGAACGGTTCGCCGGTGGCGTCATGTTGGTTCGCGGTCAGGACCACACATTGTTCATCTTCACCATGTCCGGATTTGCTGAATTCGCCCACCGGGCCATTCATGCCGAGATCACCGATGAGGCCCAGCTCGGGTTTCAGCGTTACATGCTCGCCAACGCCGAGGATCAGCACTTGGATTCCCAGGGGCGGATCACCATCCCGGCCAGGATGCGCGGGTACGCGGGTTTGGGCAAGGACGTCGTGATCAACGGAGCGGGACTTCGGCTGGAGGTCTGGCCGACAGATCGTTGGGCAGCTTACGAAGCCGCCCAGGAGACGGCCTATGCCTCGCCGGCCAAGGGGGTGTTCGGCAGTGGTTGATGCCGTCCCAGCAGGTTTTTAGGTAGCACCGAGCTTCCTCAATAGTCGAGCTTCCTCAGTAATACCGAGCTAGATCGGCAGCCCCGACAACTCCATACGGATCCGCAGGCAATTCCCCTCTCCACAACAGATCTCCGTAAGACAGCACGAGCACCTTCACGCCCTGCCGCCCGGCCTACACCCGTTCGACGCACCTGAGACGACTTCCCCCGTTTCAGGCGTAGCCGACACGCCGACCCTGAGACGACTTCCCCCGTTTCAGGTTCGGTACGGGTGAGGACCAGACGTCAGGGATTCCTCTCGCGCCGAGGCTCGTATTCGTATCCAACTCCAGGCTGACCGGTTGTTGCGCGGATCCAAACAACTTCATCGCAGTCCATCTGTCTCACCAGGCACTCCTGTCAAGAGGTGCTGCATTTGATCGGCTATCCCGATCAAACCGAACCGCCGTTTTGCTGAAAGGTCGCCCATGGTTGACGAGCACGTACCAGTGCTGGCCGATCGGGTTTCCGCATTACTCCGACCTGCCCTGACCCAGAACCAGAGACTCGAAGACGGGTCAGTGGATAGGTCGGTGTTGGTGGACTGCACCCTGGGTCTGGGCGGTCACACCACCGCGTTGCTGGCCGAACATCCGAGTCTTCAGGTGATCGGCATCGACCGGGACCCCACCGCATTGCAGATGGCAACCGAGCGAGTCGCGTCGGCAGGTTTCGCCGATCGGTTCAGCCCGGCGCACGCCGTGTACGACGAGATCGAGGATGTGCTGGCCGATCGAGGTATCAGGGCTGTGCAGGGGATCCTGTTCGATCTGGGGGTTTCCTCGATGCAATTGGATCGCACTGACCGAGGCTTTGCCTACTCGGTGGACGCCCCGCTGGATATGCGGATGGACCCGACGGTCGGCATCACCGCGGCCGATGTCCTCAATACCTATGCACCAGGTGAAATTGTCAGGGTGCTGCGCGAATATGGCGAAGAAAAGTTCGCCACCAGGATCGTTTCCGAAGTGGTCAAGCGGCGAAAGAACGAACCGTGGACCACCAGCGGACCGTTGGTCGAACTGATCAGACAGGCCATCCCGGCCGCAGCCAGGAGAACCGGCGGGCACCCGGCCAAGAGAACTTTTCAAGCACTGCGGATCGAAGTAAATGATGAGCTCGGGGTGTTGCGCCGTGCCATCCCGGCTGCGGTGCGATGTCTGGCTCTCGGCGGCCGGATCGCGGTCATTTCGTTTCAGAGTCTGGAAGATCGGATCGTCAAGAAGGCATTGGCACCGCTGACGGTGTCCGCCGGCCCGCTGGACCTCCCGGTGGATCTCCCCGAGTTTGCCCCCGAACTGCGCTGGATCACTCGTGGATCCGAGGCACCCACCGAGGCCGAGATCATCGTCAATTCCAGAGCTGCTTCAGCCAAAGTCCGTGCTGCAGAACGTATTCGGGAGGCGAAGTGAAGGTATCGCAGTCGGTGTCCGGGGCGAAGAACAAGCGCCGCGGCGTCGGTACCGAACAGGGCGGCACCACACCCATCCGAAGCACCGCAGCCGAGAAGGCCTACCAGCGACGGGACCGTCGGACGCTCAAGGGGAGCGCCGAAAAAATCACCGTCGGCCTCGGCGATCTCGGCGGCACGCTGCCGGTCAAGCTCACCGCCCGGCGAGTGCCATTCGTGGCGATCCTGGTGGCGATCCTGGGTGCGGGCCTGGCCGGGGTGCTTTGGCTCAACACCATGACCGACGAAGCCGGCCTGCAGGAGAACAAGTCCAATTCGACCTCCGACGACCTGCGGTTGGAGATCGAGGCGCTCAACCGTCAGATCGCCGAACTGAACGCGACACCGGCCATCGCCGAAGCTGCCGGAAAACTGGGGCTCGTCCCGGCCGGTGACTCGGCGATCCTGGTGATCGATGAAAACGGAGTCGCGCAGGTGATCGGCACGCCGACACCGGTTCCCGATCCGGTAGCGGTAGCTGCCGAAGCCGCTGCAGCCCAGGCCGTGGTCGATGCCCAAGCAGCGGCTGACGCTCAAGCAGCCGCGGCAGCGCAGGCAGCAGCTGACGCGGCAGCGCAGGCAGCGGCCGACGCAGCAGCGCAGGCAGCAGCTGATGCCGCCGCCCAGACTGCCGCCGATGCGCAAGCAGCCGCTAACGCGCAAGCTACCGCGTCAGCAACCACACCGGCCGATGTCACGGCGCCGGCAGATGCACCAGCAGGCCCCCCGGCGGATACCACTCCACCGGCAGATCCACCAGCAACTGAAGGAGCGGCCGGATGAGGTCAGCACCACCCCCCTCGCCGGCACGCCCTGCTCGCCAAGCAGCTGCTCGCCAAGCACCCGCCCGCCGATCGGCACCCCGAACATCGCCACCAGCAGATTCGGCCACCGGACAATCAGCGCTGCGTGAATCAGCCCGGCGTTCGGCATTTCAACAAGCACCGGCCGGCCACGCCGAAGCCCGGCCGAACCGACGTCCCGCCGATGAACCGGTCTGGGGGCCGGCTCGACGATCTACCCGGAGAACCGATGGCGCCACCCGGCCGGAGGAAGGGTCGGCAACGCGCCGGGCCGGTGACAACGATTCGCGAGCGGCCGGATCCGGGCGCAGGCCAACCGGCATCCGGACCACCGTCCAGCCGGCCCGGCGTCAGGTAGGTCAGGAACGGCCGATTCGTCCGGCCAGGACCTCGCCGAAGACCAAGGCGAGCTCAGTACGCGGTCGCCGGCAACGGCGGCAACGGCTGGCCCCGGGTGATCCGAACAAGCGGATCCGCCTGGTGTTGGCCCTGCTCGTGGTGATGCTGGTCGGAGCCGTCATCAAGCTGACCTTCGTCCAGGGCATCAATGCCGAGGCGTACTCCCTCAAAGCCGAACAGCAGCGCAGCAAATTTATCACCCTGACCGCCAAACGCGGCGCCATTCTGGACCGCAACGGCACCCAACTTGCCTTCACCGTCGAAGGCAAGATGATCGCCGCCAGGCCGGCACTGTTCACCAGCGATGTGCAGCGCCGTCAGGTCGCCGACATTCTGGTCGCCAACCTCGGTGATGCGGTCAACGCCGACGAGATCATGGAAAAACTGGTGTCCGGTAAGACGTACGTCTACCTGGCAAAAGGATTGATGCCGTCCCAGGCAGACACCGTGATGACCCAGATCGGCGAAGTGCTGACCGATGAACAGGTCAACGCCGTGGTCCTCGAACGTCAGGACCTGCGCCAGTATCCGGATGGCGGCGTCGCGAGATCTGTCGTCGGCGCTACCGGCTGGACCGGAAGCGGCACCATGGGCGTGGAAGTCATGTACGACTCGGTGTTGGCCGGTGTCGACGGATCCCGCGAGATCGAGGTGGATGCCCGCGGCGGAGTCATTCCGGGAACGGCCACCAATGTGGAACCAGCGATCAACGGCACCGATGTCACATTGACGTTGGATTCGGATCTGCAGTATGAGATCACCAAGATGACGCAGGCCTATCTCGCCGAATCCGGCGCCAAGAGCGGCAAAGTCATGGTCGTTGACGTCAAGACCGGTGAGGTCTACGCGCTGGCGTCGGTGAAGGTCGGCGAAGATCTGAATGAAGCGCAGTCCAACGCCATCATGCGGGAGACCTACGAACCCGGCTCGGTGAACAAGGTGGTGACATTCGCCGCCGCACTGGAAGCCGGCTTGATCACCCCGGACACCGTGCTGCAGGTGGACGGCGACATCCAAATGGGCGGCATCACCGTGCACGACGCCTGGTCGCACGGTCTCATCGATATGACGGCAACCGGCATCCTGGCCAAATCCTCCAATGTCGGCACCCTGATGGTGGCCCAACAGGTCGGTGAAGAGGCATTCGCGGCGGAACTGAAGAAGTTCGGACTCGGCAAGAAGTCCGGCATCGAATTGCCGGGCGAGGAACCGGGCGTCGTGCCCGAAGAAGGCGATGGACGCTGGTCCGACACCACGTTTGCCAACCTGCCCATCGGCCAGGGTCTGGATATGACGTTGGTCCAGATGACGATGATGTACGCAACCATTGGCAATGACGGAGTGCGGCTGCAACCCACGCTGATTGCGGGTACCACCAAGGGTGGAGTTTTTACTGCGAAACTGCCGGCCGCCGGCACCACCGTGATGTCACCCACCACCGCCAATACCCTGCGGGATATGTTGCGGGCCACGATTCAGGACGGCGATACCGCGCACCGCGGTACCGCCACCGGCGCGGCTTTGACCGGCTACCAGGTGGCCGGTAAGACCGGTACCGCGCAGCAGGTGGACCCGAGCACCGGGCAGTACTCCAACTCGCTGTACAACTCCACCTTCACCGGTCTGGTTCCGGCCGACAATCCCAGGTTTGCCATTGGGATCATGTTGGACGCCCCGCAGAACGGAATGAATGCGGTTCCGCTGTTCAAGGACGTTGCGGCCTACGCACTGCGATCCTTCGATGTGGCACCTTCACCGGAGCCGGCCCCGACGTATGACCTGTACGTCAACTTCAACGGGTAGATTTTGCCCTCGTGCCATTCAATTCGAGCCCGCGGCCGCAAGGCCTGCCCCCAGTCCCGCTGACCGAGTTGGCAGCCCTGGTGCAGGCGGAGCTGCGTGAACCAGGCGTCGCGTCGTTGTCCACCATCAGTGGAATCACCCTTCGCTCCGGGGATGTGCAGCCGGCTGATCTGTTTGCCGCCGTCCAGGGTGGGCAGATCCACGGCGCGACCGTCATCGGCTGCGCCATCGAGGCCGGTGCGGGTGCGGTGCTCACGGACGACGCCGGAGCCCGGATCGCCGGCTCGATCACCGTTCCGATGCTGGTGGTACCGGATCCGCGAGCGGTCCTCGGCCTGCTGGCGGCGCGGATCTACGGGGATCCCAGCAAATCGCTGAAGATTATTGGTGTCACCGGGACATCGGGCAAGACCACGACCAGCTATCTGATCGAAGCCGGTCTGCGGGCGTGCGGCCGGCGTACCGGTGTCATCGGAACGGTGGAGACCCGGATCGGTGATGAGGTACTGCCCAGCGTCTTCACCACCCCGGAAGCTCCGGATCTGCAAGCCCTTCTGGCTGTGATGGTCCAGCACGGGGTGCAGGCGGTAGCGATGGAAGTCTCCTCCCACGCGTTGTCGATGGGGCGAGTGAGTGCCACCGGTTTCGCAATCGGAGCATTCACCAACCTGTCCCAGGATCATCTGGATTTCCACGGCGATATGGAGAGTTACTTCCGAGCCAAGGAGTTGCTCTTCGACGGCCGCGCGCTCACCGGTGTGGTCGATGTTGATGACGCCTACGGTTATCGACTGGCCAGGGACCACCCCGATCTGGTGACCGTCTCCGCTGCCGGCGAACCCGACGCGGACTGGCAGTTGGACAGTGTCCAAACCACGCCAAGTGGGGTTCAGCATCTGCGGATCAGCGGACCGGCCGGGCAGCAGTTGACGGTGGACCTGGCACTGCCCGGTGCCTTCAATATCTCCAACGCCTTGGTCGCGATCGCTTGCTTGGATGCGGCCGGATTCGATCCGATTCGCTCGGCCGCGGCGATCTCCGGCGTGGTGGTGCCGGGCCGGATGCAAGCCGTTGATGGCGGTCAGGATTACCTGGCCATCGTCGACTATGCGCACAAACCGGCCGCTCTGGAGGCGGTGCTGGGCGCCATTCGCGGTGCGGTTACCGGGCGCATCATCGTGGTGGTCGGCGCCGGCGGCGATCGGGACAAGACCAAGCGCGAGGTGATGGGGTCGGTGTCCAGTCAAAATGCCGATCTCGTTTTCGTCACGGACGACAACCCGCGGTCGGAGGATCCGTCCTGCATTCGGGCCGAGATCATTGCCGGTGCGTTGACACATCCGGATTCGGCCGGTCGGGTTCATGAGGTGGGCGACCGCCGAGCGGCCATTCGAGCGGCGGTGGACGCGGCCGGACCCGGTGATGCGGTATTGATCGCCGGTAAAGGGCACGAGCAGGGCCAATATGTGGGGGATCAGGTTCTACCGTTCTCCGATGTGGCGGAGTTGTTGGCTGCATTACGAAAGTCGACCGGGCAGGACGTGACCGGGCAGGACGTGACCGGGCAGGACGGCGCCGATGACGGGCAAATACGACAGGATGAGGTGAAGTAACCGGTGAAGGCAATGAAGGTGGCCCAGGTGGCCGCGATCGTCGGTGCCCAGATGGATGTCGATCAGGCAGCAGCTGGGGCCCAAGCCGTGGTCACCTCGGTGGAATTCGACACCCGGAAGGTCCGACCGGGCTCGCTGTTCCTGGCACTGCCGGGAGAGCGAGCAGACGGTCACGACTTCGCCGCCGCTGCTGCTAGGGCCGGCGCCGTGGCCGTTCTCGGGTCGCAAGATATCCACGCCGATATCCCGCTGTTGAAAATGCCGGCCGACCGGGTTCTGGACGGGCTGGCCGGATTGGCTGCCGTATCGGTCAAGGAACTGACCGCGCTGGGCAATCTGACCACCATCGGGATCACCGGATCGGCCGGAAAAACCTCGACCAAAGATCTGGTGGCCGCGATCACCTCGGCGTCCGGTTCGACGGTGGCGCCGCCGGAATCATTCAACAACGAACTCGGGCACCCCTACACGGTGTTGCGCGCCGACGAGGACACCCGCTACCTGGTGTTGGAACTCTCCGCACGTGGACCCGGCCATATCGCCGCGCTGGCCAAGGTCGCGCCGCCGCAGATCGGTGTGGTGCTCAACGTCGGCAGCGCCCATCTCGGAGAATTCGGATCGGTTGAGGGTATTGCCGTGGCCAAGGGGGAGCTGGTCGAAGCGCTCACCGCCGATGGGGTGGCCATCCTCAACGCCGACGACGGACGCGTCGCGGCCATGGCATCGCGAACCAATGCCAGGGTGGTTACCGTCGGCACCAACCCGATGGCCGATATTCGGGCTGAGAACATCATCGAAGATGCATGGGCCAGAGCAGGTTTCACCCTGGTGACAGCCGCTGGATCGGCGCCGGTCCAACTGGCGGTGGTCGGTGCCCACCAGGTCGGCAATGCGTTGGCCGCAGCCGCCGTCGGGCTGGAAATCGGGCTTTCGCTGGACCAGATTGCCCAGATTCTGGGTGATTCCGGCCCGGCGTCCAAGTGGCGAATGGCCATCACCGAACGCGCTGACGGGGTCACCATCATCAACGACGCCTACAACGCGAACCCCGAATCGATGAAGGCCGCGCTCAAATCGTTGGCCACCATCGGTCAGGGCAAACGCACCTGGGCGGTGCTGGGGGAGATGGCCGAACTGGGGCCGGCCACGCAATCGGCACATGATCAGATCGGCCGACTGGTGGTGCGACTCGGTGTCGACCGGTTGATTGCGGTCGGGCCAGCCGTCCGTGGACTGCACCTGGGAGCGCACTTGGAGGGCTCATGGTCGGGTGAATCCGAGCACGTGCCGGATTGGGAAAGCGCGGTGGCAATTCTCAATGAGGAACTGAGTCCGGGAGATGTGCTGCTGGTAAAGGCATCACGCTCGGTCGGTCTGGAACGGGTGGTGTCGGCGCTCCTGCCGGCCCCGACTGCCGGCGAAGCAACTGGTGCAGATGCCGGCACCCTGAATCAGAAACAGAACGGGATCACTTCGTGAAAAGCATTTTGATCGCCGCGATCGTAGGTTTGGCGGTGGCCATTTTGCTGACCCCCTACCTGATCAAGGTGTTCTCCAAGCAGGGCTTTGGCCAGGAGATCCGCGAAGACGGGCCACAGACGCATCTGAAGAAGCGCGGCACCCCGACCATGGGCGGCGCCGCCATTCTGATCGCGATGTGGGTCGGTTACCTGGTATCGATCGGGATCAGTTTGTGGGATGGCAACGGCGGCCCGACCGCCTCCGGCTGGCTGCTGCTCTACCTGACCACCGGCATGGGCCTGGTCGGATTCCTGGATGATTTCGTCAAGATCCGACAGCAACGCAACCTGGGTCTGAACAAGAGGATGAAATTCCTCGGACAGACGTTCATCGCGGTTTCTTTCGGCGTCATGATTTTCTTCTTCCCGAACGCTCGAGGGGAAACGCCGGGCTCCAAGTTTCTCTCCTACACCCGTGATCTGGAATGGATCTCCTTCGGCATCATCGGTGGTGTCATCTTTGTAGTGCTGCTGATCGCCGCGTGGTCCAACGCGGTCAACTTCACCGACGGTCTGGACGGGTTGGCGGCCGGATCCTCGGTGATGGTTCTGGGCACCTATGTGGCAATCGGTTTCTTCCAGTTCCGCAACTCCTGCTTTGGTGAGATCAGCCAGATGCAGGCGCTGGGCTGTTACTCCACCCGGGATCCGCTGGACATTGCTGTCGTCACCGCAGCCGCGCTGGGTGGCTGCATCGGCTTTCTCTGGTGGAATGCGCACCCGGCTCGCATCATGATGGGCGATACCGGTTCGCTTGCCCTCGGTGGCCTGATCGCGGGGCTGAGCGTGATGACCCGGACCGAGATGCTGTTGGTCGTCATTGCCGGGTTGTTCGTCGTCGAGATGATCTCCGTGGTGATCCAGATCGCCGTGTTCAAGGTGCGTCACGTGCGGGTTTTCAAGATGGCCCCGTTCCACCACCATTTCGA
The DNA here is from genome assembly GCA_038242595.1 of Mycobacteriales bacterium. Classification (GTDB taxonomy): domain Bacteria; phylum Actinomycetota; class Actinomycetes; order Mycobacteriales; family Nakamurellaceae; genus Nakamurella. The sequence continues at coordinate 475 of JBBSRY010000002.1, read as the reverse complement.
GTTGTCCGGGTGGGCTGAAACCACGGTGATGGTTCGGTTCTGGTTACTCGCAGCGATGTCCGCTGCACTTGGTCTCGGACTCTTCTACGCGGACTGGCTCTCGCTCACCGGTGGTTGATCGGCACATCTGTGATCAGCAGCTTTGCCCGATTCAGCAAGAGAGGGAAGACCCTATCCCGCGACACGCGGCCGACGTCCCCCAGTTGGCCCTATCTGCCCACGAACATGGATCGATGACTGTCGGTATGGAATGCCCAGGGGGTGCGGCCTAGTGAGCGCACCGACCAAGAGCACCGGCACCGATAAGTCGACATCAAAAACCACCACGAAAAAACCAGCGGTAATCAAGCGGGCCCGAGCCCAGACCCCCACCGCCGCTCGACGGTGGATGAGCGCCACCAAGGGCAAGCTGACGGACTGGCTCGATCGGCCGATGACCTCACTGCATTTGCTGCTGGCGGTCTTTTTCCTGCTG
>JBBSRY010000001.1:0-17025 GCA_038242595.1 Mycobacteriales bacterium | reverse complement strand
GGATCGGGACCGTGAACGGACGATGTTGACCAGGACGTAGAGCAGAGCGGCGACCAAGATCGAGTCGATCGAGGAGATGCCGGTCAGGGTGAAGTTGGTGTACGCGGTGAGGTAGCCGACAACCGAACCGAGGATCCAGGCAGCAAAAGTGAGTACTCGGATCGCGGGTTGTTGTTGGAGTACGGCCGGGTCGTAGCCGCCACGACGATTGAGGAAGAAGTCAGCGATGTAGATGCCGGCCACCGGCGGCGCCGCGATGCCCAGGAACAGCAGGAACGACGGCAGCCACACGGTGACGTCAAAGCTACCGACCACAGCGGCCGCAACGCCAATGGCTACCGTTATCTGCCACTTGCGGACGAACCCGATCAGGGTGGAGATGGCCAGCGTGCCCTGGAACATGTTACCCGCATTGGCGGTGACGGCCGCGATGATCAGCAGGATGGTGGCCGGGATCAGTGCTCCGATGACGCCCATCGCGCCGAGTAGGGTCGACTCCCCGGTCAGGGTGCTGGGGAAGGCGCCGGCGAGGTAGAGGCAGGGGTAGGCGATTCCGAAAGCAAGGACGGCGGCAATCACGGCCTGTTTACGACTCCGGGTGAAGCTTCCGAAATCGGCGGCGGTGACCACCAGGACGATGGCGGTACCCACCACCGATGACACCGCGACACCCCAGGCCAGCGGAGTGCTCGGGTCTACCGCCGAGTAGGCGGACCGCAGTGCCGTAACGATCAGAAAGCCCAGCAGAACGACGATGATCGGAACCGCGATCTGTGCGACCCGGCCCAGCACGTCGAACCCGAAAGCGGTTGCGGCGACGCAGATGACACATCCGATGACCACCAGCACCGGGAGCGCGACGGTGACGCCGAACCAGTTGTCCAACAGACTCTGGGTGGCAACGCCGAAGCCGTTGGCAGTCACCGCGGTCCACCCGAACAGGCTGACCGCCAGCAGCACGTTGATGGCCTTGGCGCCCTGAGCGCCGAACGGGAAGCGAACGATGTCATACGTTGGCTGCCGGGCGTGCGCACCGATGGACAACGTGGTCGAGGAGAGCAGCAGGAGGATGAGCGCTCCGACCAGGACGGCCGACACCACACTGGGCAACGTCAGTCCGGTACCCAGCGTCGGCGCGGACAGCACCACCGGGGTGATGACGATGCCCAGCAGGATCAGGGCCACCCGATATCCGGGGGCTCCTGTCGCCTCGGCGCCTCGGGTCGAGACGGGATCTGCATCAGGGTTGGACATCGGTCAGTTCCCCTTTGCGGTGGTGTCAGCGCCGGCCAGGTAACCGCGCCAGCCGCCGAAACTGGTTATCTCACGCTGGTTCTCGACGAGGTGAGGCTCGGCCAGCACACCGAGTACCTCGGAACCGTCATCGAGCACAATTTTGCCGACCGCGAGCCCGGCCGGCTCCTGGGACAGGACCGTCGCCAATCCAGCCGGGGGTACCGCCCAGATCTCGAGTTCCACCTGGACACCATCATCACCAGAAACACGCAGCATCCCGGGGTGGCGGTCGCCGATACTCCAAATGCGGTAGCAGGGTGCGGTTTTGGCCTCGGCAACGAAGGTGGCGCCGACCTGCAACAGATTGTCGTTCAGCTCCAAACCACGCATCAACGTGCCGTTCACGGCCAACTGGACAGTCTCGGTCATCTTGTTGCTCCATTTTGGGCGATTGCTGTGTGCGGTTCTGAATGCGCGGGGTGATTGTCGATCCAGGTGCCGGTCCGATGGTCCAACGCCGCGGCGATACTCTCCGGCGAGGTGATCAGTCCGGCCGCCTCGGGCCGGGCGGTGACAAAGTCGACGATGGCGGCCACCTTCGGCTGCATACTGCCCTCCCCGAATTGACCCTGATCGCCGTAGGCGGTCGCCTGCGCGGGAGTCAGGTGGGAAAGCCATTGCTGCTGCGGAGTTCCGAACGCGACTGCGACCTGCTCGACCCCGGTCGGGATCACCAGCAGGTCCGCGCCGAGCAACACCGCGAGTAGGGCCGAGGCGCGGTCCTTGTCGATCACCGCTTCCACCCCGACAAGCCGGCCGTCCTGCTGGCGTGCGACCGGAATGCCACCCCCACCAGCGGCGACCACCAGATGGCCGGCCTGCAGCAGGACCTGGATCCCCGGCAGTTCGACGATCTCCTGCGGCCGGGGGGAAGGCACCGTTCGACGCCAACCTCGGTCACCGTCGGGCGCCACCGTCCAGCCGAGCTCTTGCTGGTACCGGCGCGCGGTGGCTTCGTCCAGGAAACCACCGACCGGTTTCGTCGGCCGCTCGAACGCCGGGTCGGAGGGGTCGACAACCGTCTGGGTGATGAGAGAACTGACCGGTTTCGTGATCCCGCGGGCTTCCAGTTCGTTGTGCAGTGCCTTGGCAAACATGTAACCGATCGCGCCCTGGGTGTCGCCGACCGCGTAGTCCAGCGGTACCGGCGAGACCTCGGACAACGCGAGTTCGGAGCGCCGCAGGATGTAGCCCACCTGGGGTCCGTTGCCGTGGGTAACCACGACATCCCAACCAGCGGCGACCAGATCGACGATAGCCGGCGCGGTGGCGGCCACCGTGGCGTACTGGTCGGGGATCGATTGGTGATCCGAGTCGCGCACCAGGGCGTTGCCGCCAAAGGCGACCACGGCCAGCCCGGCTCTCATTTGGACACCTTCAGCCCATCGGCCAGGGCGGTGACGGCCGCGGTAAAGCAGGCCAACGGTGCTGCGGTGATGCCGGCGCCGATCTGGCCCACACCGGCCTTCTTGTGCGCGATACCGCTGTTGATGACCGGCAGCACCCCGGTGTCGACAACTGCTCGTACATCGATCCCGGCTGCGGTGCCGCCGAAGTTCAATGCCGGCAGCCCGAAAGCCGAATTGATGCCGAGTGTGATGGTGCGCATCCGAAGGCTGTTGTCCGTCGCGTCCGCCGGCGTCCCGCCGACGAATTGCACGATGGCCGGCGCCGCGGCCATGGCGAAACCACCAAGGCCGGCGGTTTCGGTGATAGCGCTGTCACCCAGGTCGGGCGCGGCGTCATCGATCGAGTAGCCGGGGAAGAACAGCCCGTCCACCGGATTGGCCGGCGCCTGGAACCAGCGATCCCCGGTTCCGGAGACGCGGATGCCGAAATTGACTCCGTTGCGCGACATCGCCGTCACCATCGAACTGTGCTCGACCCCGGCGGCGGCGTCCAGCATGGATTTGCTCGCCGCCATCGACAGGTTGAGGAAGAAGTGGTCGTTGCCGGCCACGAATTCGACACTGCGGCGCAGGGTTTCCGATGGCAGATCCGCGGAAAGCAATGCCGGTACCAACTTTTTGAACAGCAGCCCGGTCGCAGCGGCGTTGCGGTTGTGGATCTCATCGCCCATCTGAAGCGCCTGGCTCATGATTGGTTTCAGGTCCAATCCGCCCAGCTGCGCAACCGCTGCACGCATCGCGGTGAACAGCTCGGAATCCATCCAGTGCAGGCGGTCCAGGACCTCGGAGTTGTTGGCGCCGAACCGGAGTACCTTGCCCAGGCCCTCGTTGAAGTTGCTGAAGGCACGCTCACCACTGGCCGAGTCGGCCACCACCCACAACGGCATGGACGGACTGATGATTCCTGCCATCGGGGCAACGGCGCGGTGGTGATGGCATGGTGCGAAGGCGATCTCGCCGCTGCCGGCGAGATTCTCGGCCAGCTCGGGTGTTTCGGCCCATCGCTCGTACAGGATCGCACCGATGATGGCGCCCTGTACGGGTCCGCACATCTGAGCCCACGGAATCGGCGGGCCGGAATGCAGGATCAACTTTTGTTCACTCATGGCGGGGATGGCGTCTCGGGCGATCTGTACGTCGACCAGCCGGGGCTGGGCGCCCAGGTACCGCTCGAACGCGATCTTATTGGCCTGCTCCACGGTGGGGTCACCGGTCAGCCGGGCCAGGTCCAACCCCACCGCCTCATCGCCGTCGGCCGGCGGGCGCCACTGCAGGGTGGTGACCCGACCGCCGGCGCGATCGATGTTGTCCCCGAACGAGGACAGACCCACATTGACCACATTGAGTTCTCGCGTGAACAGATCCACGGTCACTCCTTTCCGGAGGTGATGAGCTGGGGGGAATCGACTTGGGTAATCAGGAAGGCAGCCATCTGGGCCGCCTCGGCGTTGCTGTCGGCGACGATCACGTCGGCCTTGGTCAGTGCCGCGACAACGGTGGATCGGACCTGCGGATCGTCATCGGTACCGCAGACATGGACCACGACCGGCAGGAACCGGCCGCCGGCCGCCGCGATCTCCCGGCACCGGTCGAGCACCTCGAGCAACGCCGGGATCGGATCGGTGGCCGAGCCGTAGCCCAGGACCACGTCGAAGAGCAACACAGCCGTGGCCGGATCACCGAATTCGGCCAACAACCGCTCGTTGCGCAGAGTGGGATCGATCATCGGGTGCGGGCGTCCGCGGGTGAAGTCGTCGTCGCCCATGTCGATGATCGTGTGGTCGCGACTGCTCCAGATGTCCGCCAGCTGCAGGTTCCCGGCCACCGGGGTGTTGGAGTGGGCCGTGATTCCGGCAGACCGACACAGTTGCTGCGCTTCGTAGCAGAAGGTGCCCCCGGAGAAGATGCCCCGCAGATACCGCTGGCCAGCGTTCTGTCTGGTCACCAGTTCGGCCAGCTGGTCCTGCCTCTTCGACGGCAGGGTGGTCGATTCCGGCTCGACCGACTCGCCCCGGAGTACAGCCACCGCCCGCTCGGCTGCGCCGGCCAGCGTGTGCGCGAAGGTAATCCCCGCGGTGCTCGATTGCGATCCGTCCGCGCCGACAAAGATGACCACGGTCGGGGTCGACAGCTTGCCGACCTCGCCCAGTACCTTCTCTGCGACGCTGGGTGCCGGTGGTTTGGAAACCAGCACGATAACCTGCGTGTTTTCGTCGGCGTCCAGCGCGCGGAGAGCTTGCAGCGTGGAAATGCCGCCGACCTGCTCGGACAGGTCGTGCCCACCCGTTCCCAACGCCTGGGAAACACCCTCGCCAAGTTGATGAATCCGGGAGGTGATCTCCTGCATTCCGGTTCCGGATGCACCCACCACACCGATTGCGCCGCGTCGCACCGCGTTGGCGAAACCGAGCGGAACTCCGTTGACCAGTGCTGTTCCGCAGTCCGGACCCATCAGCAACAGGTCGTGCGCTGCGGCGTACCGCTTCGCCTCGAGCTCGGTGGCTACGGGTACGTTGTCGCTGAACAGCATGACGTGCAGACCGGACCGCAGCGCTTTGAGGGTCTCAGCTCCGGCGTACTGGCCGGGTACCGAGATCAAAGCCAGGTCGATGGCGGCATCCTTGGCCAGCGCCGTTCGAATACTGGTGAGTGCCTGCTCGGCGCGGCCCTGCGAGCCTGAATCCGCGGGTGGCTGCTCGGCCAGCAGTCGATCGGCCAGTTCCAGCGCCTGTTCGCACGCGGCTTCGTCGCCGCGCACTGCGACGAGGAGGTCGTTGGGACCTGCCTCGGCAGTATCGGACAGACCGGCGTGAGTCAGATTCTCCCGGTTGGCCGGGGTGGCCATCACCACCGAAGCGGCGTCGACCCCGTCCATTTTCTGCAGCTGTGAGGAGATCGCCATCAGGGCGACCGAATCCTTGTAAAGATTGGAGTAAACCCGCTGGTACGTCGGGGAAGTCATGCCATGTTCTCCTTAGATGTGAGGTGGGGGGCGTGGGCCAGGACGACGGTCAAACCGGCTGCGACGCCGCGCAATGTGTCGGCTCCGGAGCTGGCCCCGATGCTGATCACCGCGGTCGCCCGGTCCAGGAGCAGCTCGTCTGACTGACCGGTGGCGAGTGCACCCAGCAGTCCGTCGATCGACTCGCCGAAATGGCTGGCGGCGGCCAGACCGAGATAGTGCGCACTGATGTCGTTGGTCCGGCTCAGATTCCGGTTGACCGCCGCGCGGAGCCCATCAGCCGGCGCGACCAAGGGCAGGCCCGAATGGGGCCGATTCGCCGGGGCTTCGAAGGAGCTCAGTACGGCCAGCAGACCGACCAGGATGTCATCGCCCGCCGGGGTGAGCCCAGGCCCGAACCCGACCAACCGTTTGACCGCGGCATCGATCTCGGGCTGCGGGTCATGCACGTCGTTCGTAGTCCAGAGACCGCGCACCGCTCGCAGCGCTCGAGTGAGCTCGCCGGCGTCACGATCGATCCGCGGATCCATTGGCGCCGAGCGGCGGCCTCGAAAATCTTCCAGCAGAGTGAGCTGGTGGGTGAGCTGTGCCTGCCGCGCCGGCGATTCGACCGTTAGCGCAATCGTCGACGGCTGCCACACGTCAAGACCTGACACGTTCAGCAGGTGGCGACCGAACCCGAGCCAGCCATCGCGCTGGATGACCGGCTCGCCCGGGCGTACGGCCGGCGCCCAAGATGCAAGACCGGGTACCCGAACCCGAATCGAGGTCGGGGTGTGACTCCTGGCCGCATCGTGGACGGTGACGAGTAAGCCGCCGACCGCGAGGTTGCAGGCAGAGGCGAACACGCTGTGCACCGTGCCAACGCAGTCCGTGATTCCGACCAGCCGCGATCGAGAAACCGCCCGTTCACCGGCGATACCCATCTGGGTGGTGAACCCGGCGGTCCGGGCGGTCACGCTCATCTGCCTGCGGCGCCGGCTGGGGCCTTCTGCTCGATCGAATCGAGAATCTCGACGGCGGACTTCGAGTCGGACACCCATCCGAAGATGCCGCCCTGCGCCTTGATCATCTTCAGCGCCATGTCCTGGAACTCCGGAAAGTAGGAACCGACGCAATCGGCAAGGACCACACACTCATAGCCACGGTCGTTCGCTTCGCGCACGGTCGTGTGAATGCACACCTCGGTGGTGACACCGCAGACCAGCAGGGTCTTGATGGACTTGTTCTCCAGAATGATCTGCAGATCGGTCTCGTAGAACGCGCCCTTTCCCGGCTTGTCGATGATGGGCTCACCATCGACCGGATAGAGCTCGGGAATGATGTCGTGTCCCTTTTCGCCGCGGACCAGAATCCGGCCCATCGGTCCGTCGGTGCCGATGAAGGTCTTGCCTCCGCGGGTCAGTTTGGCCGGCGGGCAGTCGGTGAGGTCGGGGCGGTGACCCTCGCGAGTGTGAATGACCAACATGCCGGCCGCACGGGCCGCGTCCAGAACCGCCCGGGTCGGTTCGATGACAGACCGAAGCATTGAGACGTCGTTACCCAGTAATTCACCGAAACCGTGCGGCTCGACGAAGTCGCGCTGCATATCGATGATCATCAGTGCGGTGGTGTCGAGGTCGAGATCAAGGTCGAACGGTTCTGCGGTTATCGTGGCTTTTGTCATCAGACATTCCCCTTCATACCCGGTACGGGTGAGCTGGTTTATCGAATTGCATCCGATGGGAGACTCGTTGCCCCCGCTCACTTTCCATCGTCCCCGCATTCGCCGGTCTTGCCCAACGGGAATGTTGCATATGATCAATCGAGTTCATCGCTGAATCGGCCCGAGAGGATTTTCGTGGACATTCGGCAGCTGGAGCACTTTGCCGCCGTCGCCAAACATTTGAACTTCACCCGGGCGGCCCGGGAGGTTCACGTCGTCCAGTCGTCGCTGAGCGCATCAGTGCAGGCGTTGGAACGTGAACTCGGTGCCCCACTGTTCGAACGGACCACTCGCCGAGTGGTGCTCACCGCGGCCGGTCGCGAGCTGCTGCCCACGGCCCATCGCATCCTCACCGAGGTGGCGTCGGCCCGAAGGATGGCCGCGGGGGTCTCGGGGGTACTGCGGGGCCGGGTGGTTTTGGGCGCTATCCAGATGCTGACGTGGGTTGATCTGCCCACCGTGCTCGGCCGGTTTCAGCGGGCCCACCCGGGGGTGGAACTCGGGCTCTACGAGTCCGCTGTCGATGGTCTGCTGGACGACCTGCTCGAGGGCACCCTCGACCTCGCCTACGTCGCCCGGGATGACACTCCGCTGCCCGCCGGCACCAGGGTTCTGCGGACCTACGAGGAGGAATTGGTAGTCGTTGTCGCGACCGACCACCCGCTCGCACTGCATCGCCAGGTTCGACTCGCCGATTTGGCTGCCGAGCGGTTCGTCAAGTTTCAGGGGGGTGCCGGGCTGCAGCGGGTGGTGGAGCACCTGTGCGCCGAGGCCGGCCTGGAACGGCGCATCACCGTTCGGGTCAGCGATCTGGGGTTGCTGCTCTCCCTGGTCCGGGTGGGGCTGGGCATTTCGATTGTCCCGCTGGGTCTGGCCGAGCGCACCGACCTGGTGCGGCTCCGCATCGTTCCGTCCTACCCGCGTCGCACCCTGGCGTTGGTGGCTCGAGAATCCGGCCTCATCAATCCGGCGGCGCAGGCCCTGCTGTACGCGTTGCACGGCGACGACATCCAGGACGCTGAAGGGGGTTTGGGACCTTCGGATCAGCCCAGTCCGGCAGAGCCACGCTTAGCATGAGGCGATGAGAGCACGCGAGGTCTATCTGTCCCACGTCCCCGACGAGCGGGCCACAGCCGGGGATTTCGCCGTCCGTGACGTAGAGGTCCCCGAGCCGGGTTCCGGACAGGTGCTCGTGGGTTTGCGCCGCCTCGGGCTCAACGCCGGCCTGGCCAGCCGGCTGGGCGCGAAGAGGACGTCCTACGGGCCGGGGATCGACGTCGGTGACGTACCCGCCAGCGACGCCATCGTCGAGGTGCTGCGCGATGCCGGTGACCTCAAGAAGGGCGACCTGGCGATCAGACAGGGTCCGTGGCGCACTGTCGACGTCTGCGATCCAGGTGAGCTGCGCCCATTACCGAAAGTCGATGCTCCCCTCGAAGCGCACCTCACGATCCTGGGCCATGTCGGCTTCACCGCCTGGGTGGGGATGGTGCACGTGGGTCAGGTCATGGCCCAGGACACCGTATTCGTCTCCGCAGCCGCGGGCGGGGTCGGCAGCTGCGCCGTCCAACTGGCCAAGGCCGTCGGGGCCACCGTCATCGGTCTGGCAAGCTCGGACGAGAAGACACGGGTGATTACCGGCACTCTGGGCGCGGACGCAGCCATCAACCGCCACCACGGCGAGGCACTGCAGCTCCTTCAACAGGCAGCCCCGAACGGGATCGACCTCTACTACGACAACGTCGGCGGCGAGCAGCTGGCCGCAGCCCTGCAGGTGCTGAACAAGAACGGTCGTGTCGTGATCTGCGGCCAGGTCGCCGGCGCGGGACGCCTGGACCTGCGGTCGATCATCTATCAGGAGCTGACAATCCGTGGTTTCACCGTGACCGCGCACGAACACTTGCGACCGCAGTTTCAGGAGCAGGTCGGAGGTTGGCTCCGCGCGGGGACGGTGACGAGCCTGCACACCGTCTTCGATGGCATCGACCGGGTTCCGGAGGCGTTTGCCTCGCTGCTGGCGGGTGCGAGCACCGGGCGCGTCCTGGTAAACGTAGAGCCGTGAGCCGCACGGGCGTCGCCACTGGATCCGGCTCAGGGGTGGGCGGAATCTCTGTCCAGGCCAGGCTTCTTCGGCTCGCCGGCCGTACTTTTCGGCTTGCGGGCCGCATTTTTCGGCTCGCTGGCCGCACCGGAGGCGAGACCGGCGGCTGTGACCAGAACCAACACGACCAGTAGCGCGCGCAAGATGCCGAAGTGCTCACCAAGGACGCCGATGCCGGGTGGTCCGACGAGGAAAGCGACATAGCCGATCGTGGCGACCGCGCTCACCCGTGCCGCAGCAGTCTTGGGATCGTCGGCAGCGGCGGACATTCCCACCGGGAATCCGAGAGCGGAGCCCAGGCCCCAGAGAACGATTCCGATGATGGCGATTTGCGCGCTCGACACGAAGATCACGATGGTCAGGCCGACCATTGCCAGGACAGCCGAACCGCGGAGAACTGGTACCCGCCCGAATTTGTCGAGTAAAAACACCCCTGCGAGACGGCCGATCGTCATCGCCGTCACGAAGACGCCGAACATCAGCGCACCAGCGGTGTAGTCGAGGCCGTGGCCGTCCACCATTGCGAGGGTGAGCCAGTCGTTGGCCGAACCTTCGGCGAAAGCCATGCCGAGCACAATGACACCGATAAGCAACGTGCGCGGGTCGCGCCAGATGCTCAGTCGACCACGCCAACTCTTCGAATGATCGTCGTCGGCGATTGACTCTTCGTCGTGGGTGACGCCGTGTTCGCTCTGCAGATAACGCAACGCGAGTTGGCCCGCCGCCATCATCACGATGGCGATCATGCCGATATGCACGGCGATCGGCACACCCAACGACTCCGCCAGGGCTCCGAGCCCGGCCCCCGCGATGGTGCCAAAGCTGAAGAACGCGTGATAGATCGGCATGATCGTGCGGCCAAGGGCGCGTTCGTTGGCGGCGCCGGACACATTCATCGCGACATCGCAGATGCTGAACGAGGCGCCGAAGACCGCAAGCCCGATGAAGATCGGCCCGAAACCGATGCCGAGAGTGGCGGAGAGTCCGGCAAACACGAGACCGATCGGCCCGACGATGAAGGACCACATCATGGTGGGGCGGGTGCCGACCCTGGCGATGAGGTGGCTTGAACCGCCGAGCCCCAGAATCGAGCCGAGAGCCAGGCCGAAGATCAGCACACCCATATCGAGCGTCGAAGCCTCGAGCGAGTCACGCACGGCGGGCAGGCGGGAAACCCAACTGGCCAGAGCGAGACCACACATTGCGAAGATCACGAACATGGCATTGCGCCAGGCGATGACCTGCCCGTGATCGAGCCCGCCCGGATATCCGGCGGGGCGGGCCGAGGCCGGCGATGACGACATACAGATATCCCGAGACAATTCGTGGTCGAATCGATTCGATCGAATCGATTCGACTACGCTATCAACCCATGGGAGCCAGAGCAACTAGCAAGCCGGTGAAGGCGTCGACGCAACCTCAGCGTCCTAACCTCGCAGCCGTTGCGGCCCTCGCCGGCGTCTCAGCCTCCACGGCTTCCCTGGCCTTCAGTAGTGCGGGCCCGGTCTCGGACGCGACTCGGGCGAAAGTGCTCGCCGCGGCGGCCGCACTCGATTACGCCGGGCCGGATCCGCGGGCGCAGTCATTGCGACGTGGACGTTCGGGCATTGTCGGCGTCGTGATCGAGGATCGGCTGAGTGAGGCCTTCCGTGACCCGATGAACATCGCGATGCTCGACGGAATTGTCGAGGTCACCGGCGCCGCCGGTCTCGCGCTGCTCTTGATCACCGACACCGGGGGAGCGGTCGATATTGCGGTGGCCCCAATGGACGCAGTCGTGGTAATCGGCTGCAGCACCCGCCTGGACCAGTCGGTGGCGACCCTGCGCCGGCGAGGTATCCCGATCATCGCGGTCGAGGCCGCCCCAATGACGGGTGTGGTCCCCATTGACCTTGACAATCGCGAGGCGACCCGGCTCGGCGCCCAGCACCTGGACGAACTCGGGCATCGCCAGGTCGCGATCGTGTCGCTGCCGCTTGGCCCTGATCCGCTGGAACCTGGTCTTGGTCGCGGACGGCTCACCGCCGAGTGGGAGGCGTCGAGTTCGGCGTTCACGGCGACGCAGCGTCTCCTCGGAGCTCGCGATGTCTACCCAGATGCGAAGGGTTTCGTCGCGGCCGGGAGTTTGGTCGAGGAGGGAGAGGTCGCTGGTCGAGAGCTGCTTTCGCGGCCCGACCGCCCGACGGCGATCATCGCGCAGAGCGACCTGTTGGCGGTCGGCGTCGTGCGTGCGGCCGAAGCACTCGGATTGTTGGTGCCCCAGGACGTGAGCGTGCTCGGTTTCGACGGTGCGCGCATCGACGGCTACGAACTCACTACCCTGGTGCAGCCTGCCGTCGACAAGGGCCGAGCTGCCGGGCGGGCGATCCTGGCCGGTCTCGCGGGCGAGCCCGACCTCCCCGCGAGCTTCACGAGTGTGCTGCGGATTGGCAATACGACAGGACCGGTGCATCGCTGAGTTCGGTGTTCAAGCTCTACTCCGAACTGCTGGGAGCGTCCGCCACTCGGTTCTCGAGCGGTAGGTCGTGCGCCATCAATCGGCGAGGCGTAACCCCAATCCAGAACATGAACCGAGAGGGGACATCGGAAGCAGTGGGAACGGGGAATCACTATCCGGTACTGGTTTTCGATGGTTTCGTCTGCTGGTCCAGATAGCGGTAGATCGTGGGTCGTGTGACGCCGAATTCGGCAGCAATCTGAGCGACGGTGTATTTGGTCTTGCCGTCTTCGGCGAGTTCGTCATACATCTGCCGGGCCATTTTGATCTGGCGTGGGCCGAGTTTGGGTTTTTGACCACCCACCCGTCCGCGAGCCCTTGCTGCGGCGAGTCCGTCACGGGTTCTTTCTGACATGAGCGCGTGCTCAATTATCTGGACAAGTCCTGGGCGTCAAGCGTGGGTTGTAAATCGGCGATGAGTTGTGCCAGTCGGTCTGCGGTGCGTTGGTGGCGTTCTACCTCCCGATCCCAGCCCCGTTCAACTGCGTCCTGGACCAGTGCGAGTTCGGTTTCGCGGCGTTGGGCAAGGCGCGGCGTGTAGTCGCTGGTGGTGAGAAATTTGGAACAGGTGAGGATAAGGTCGCATTCGCACGGGCCTTCCTGTGGCAGTCGTAGGCAGTGTCCGAGTTCGAGTTCGGTCTTGAGGAAGTTGGTCTGCAGCCAGGACACGGCCTGCGGATCCAGGGTGTGCTCGCGCAGGGCCCGTGCGGCGGGACCGGCGATGTTCACATCGGCCCCGATATGGCGGTCGAGGGCGTCTTGGTATTGCTGCTTGACCGTTTGATCGGACAGGCTGGCATAGATCAGCGACATGTGCGGTGTGCGGTGCCCGAGCACCGCCATGATCGTTTGCAGGCGGGCGCCGCCTTCGGCGAGTTGCGTGCCGACGGTGTGCCGGAACCGGTGCGCACTGATCATCTGGCGTCCGTCCGGGTGCACCAAACCTGCTGCCGTGCAAGCCATTTTTAACGAGCAATCGAACAAGAATCCGCACGAGAGGAGCTTGCCCCGGAGGGTGAACACGTAGTTCACGGCTCTGCCCGCTCTAGCGTCGTATCGTGGTCTGGCCGCTTGGCCACGGGCCAGCTCGATCAGCGGGCGTAGTGCGTCCGCCGCCTTCGGGTGCAGCGGGATGCTCCGTTCGGTCCAGCCCTTCCCGACTGGGATCCGCAGGCGCGGGTGCCCGTCGGGGTATGCGTCCAGGCAATCGGTTGTCAGCCGGCGGATCTCGGCCCGGCGTGCTCCGCTCCAACGGGCCACGATCAACGCGGCCCGCTGGTATGGGTCGGCCAACTCGCCGACCGCGGCCATCAACGAGGCGAGCATCGGGTCGGAAATGAAGCGGGGCAACGATTTTGCGACCTTCGGGATGTCGCCCCTGGTGAACAGGACTCGGCCTGGGGTGTCCTCCCATCCCCAAGTCGCGGTCTGGTTCACGAACACGGTCAGATTCGTGACCAGCCCCCGTCTGGTCGTCATGGCCAACGGGAGTCCGGTGCGTTTGTTGGTCAGCTTCCCGGCCCACCGAAGGAACTCCTCGGCGTGACCGCGTCGCAGATCGGCTAAGTTGGTGATCTCCGGGTGAGCGATGACAAGCCACTCCACGAAGCGCCGCAACGCATCTCGAGAATGACGGACATTCTCCGGGCGGTCCGGATCCGCGTCCAGACGCAGCCGCAGATACCGCTCGACGACCGCCCGGATCTTCGGCGGAGCCCCGCTCGGTAACAGGTTCTGCGACCAGTCGACTCGATCCGACCGACCCGGAGCCGGGACCGCGATCTGGCCGGTATTGAATAGCACGGCCTGTGCGGCGTTGATCCGCCCTGTCGCAGTGTCGAAATAAGACCCTGCCGGGTCCTGGTTTTCGTGCCCGGAACGCGGGCGGGCGAAGTCGACGCGGACGTGGTCGTGTCGCAACAGCTCGGTGAACTCCTCGACACCGCAGCGCAGCCCCTCCAGGTCCGACAAAGTCAACGCAGCCAGGTCCGGATCCCCACGGTGCAAGAGCATCCGGCCGAACGGCCAGCACAACACGCCCTTCGCGCCCTTGGCCGAGTAGCCCAACTGAGCCAGCCGAGAGACGTTGCGCTCAAACAGATCCAGGTCCACACCCAATCCGCCCGGGTGGACGCTGACCGTGAACGGGCCGGCGAACTGGCGCCCCAACAACAACGGGTAGTCCAGCCCCACACCGCCCACCAAAGACAGATAAGTCAGGTACGGCATGACCATGCTCGGCCCCGCCGGACCGAAGTCGTCTCCTGAGCCCTCCCACAACCGGCGGCGCAGCGGGGCCCGGAACCAGTCGTCCAACCGAGGCCACTCGCCGGTGAAGTCGTCATAGGCCTTCATCCGCGCCGACCTCACCGACGGGGTGGGATGGTGGCGCCACACCCATTCGCGGTACACCGCCCGGTCGACGTGTTCGCATCCCACCACGGCACTCCGCGCGAGGCTCTGCGCCACGTGCGTCATGACCGCCCCGTCAGCGCGGCGTCGTAGTCGGCCAGGACCTGATCGTCTGACACCCGCGTGTAAACCCGAATCGACTCCGGAGAAGCGTGGCCCAGCCGTTTCTGCAAAGTCAGCTCCCGCATACCGGCCTCCCACATCGCAGTCGCGTGCGTATGCCTAAGCGCGTGCGGGGTCTTCTCCGGAGCCCGGATCCCCAACCGTTCCAGGCGACGGGCGAAACCGCGGGCCAAAGCGTCGTAACTCAACGGCTCCAACCGGCGCGAACCGCGCCCGCCGACGAGAAAGATGAAGGGGCTCAACGCATCCGGCGGTCTCTCGTGGAGAAGATACCGGTTCACCGCGTCCAACGTGCGGGGCTCGTGCAAATCGACGACGCGTTCCCGACGGGACTTCGCCCTGACCCCTCGCGGATGGTCGTCGCGTTTGCGCACCGTCACCCGACGCCTGCCGTATGCGACGTCCTCCAGCTGGAGACACAACACCTCACCCGGCCGCAGCCCGCCGTCGAGCATCAACAAGAACACAGCGCGATCCCGCATCGTCTTCATGCTCGCCAGCAACGCGTCGACGTCGCCGGGAGACAATGGCCGGGGCAGACGCATCGGCAGCCGGACACGCACTGTGCGGCGAACCGGCTGCTGGCGGCTGGCCGACCCTGTGAACGGGCCGTGACGTTCAGGTACCCGCCGCGCTGCGTCGTCGGCGCGCTTGGTCATCGGATTGTCAACGCCCCCATAGGCTTCCGCAGCGATCGCCCACTCGAAAAAACTCGAAGTCGCCGCCAAGTTCCGCTGGACTGATGCAGGAGCCAGCAACCGCCCCCGCTCCGTGACGACCGTCAGACCCAAGCGCCCCGCCGAGCGGCGGGTCGGGAGCCGGCGCAGGTATCCCAGGAACTCAAACGCCCTCGCCGGGGTGAACTCATCCCAGGACAACCCCGCGCCTTCGATGTACTCCGCCAACCTACGAAGGTCATACCCATAGCCGCACAACGTGTTCGGACTGTAGCCGGAATCAGCAAGGTGATCCAGGAACCGAGTCACAGGCCCGACATCCGCGCCGGAGTCGTCCACGAGCACCACTCGGCGGACGATTCCACCCTCGACGTGCTTGACAATCCGCATACCGGCCTCCAACGATGCCGGTACTCACTGCATCAGGCAGCGACCCTCAAATCGGGGACCTCGTCGGCGCGGCTTGTCCGGATAACAGAGAACTCGGCTATTGACCCGAGTATTTGGAAGAACATCCGGCCGACGGCGGTGGAGGTGTCAATGCCTTGGTCCAAGACCACGAGGTCTACTCCACGGGTCTGTAGTTGTTTGGACAGCTCGGTCGGTCGCCACCCAACGGTTCGTGCGCCAACCGCCGGATCCCAGTGCCGCGGGCACTGCCCTGCGCCCCGTATTCGTGACACCAGTCATCCGGCTCCACGACTCGGCAGGCCAGCACCGCACGTCCTGCACTGATTTGCTGCCCGGTGACCTCCAAACCCAAGCCGTCCAGGCGGCAGTAGGTGGTCAAGTCAGGGCAAGCGAAGATAAGCTCAGGCGTGTCGAGGTCTTTCAGATGGGCAGCTTCAGAACTTCCATCATCGGGAGACCTCGACGCCTATCCGGTCAACGACGCGCCGACCACCTCTACACCCTCGTTTGTGAAGAGCCACGAAACTGACCAGTTCATTCGTCCTGGGGTTTAATCTGCGGCGAGTTGTTTAGGCGGCGCCGGTCAAGATTGACCAAGAGGACGATGGCAATTAAAACCGTCGAGTAGGCCGCGGTTGAGCTAACGATTGCCCAGAACGGCAAACGCAGCGCCGCGGCCGTTGCGCAGAATATCACCAGCCAAGAAATTGGGAGACCAAGCAGCCATCTATTAGTCAATCGTTCAAAGTTGGTCGCTTTAGAGGCGATGACCAACGGCGCAATTATTCCGGCCATGATGATTGCACCAAGGGTCCACGTTTTGCCGGTCGAAAGGCTCAGTTGCCCAGCAATTACTCCGAGAGCAATTAATCCGAGGACAGCCAGGGTAGGAATCGCGATCGCTGACCACTGTCGCACGGTCATCAGTCGGTGATCCAATCATATATCCCGACTCCAATACCGATTAAGCCACCAACAGCACCCCCGATGGTGGCCCCGGTGGCAGCGCCAGCGGAAGCTCCTGCAACGGCCCCTGGTACAGCGCCGACCCCGCCGGCTGCGGCACCGGCGATTCCGCCGGTGATTCCGCCGGTGATTCCGCCAGTGATTCCGCCAATTGCTGCTCCAATCCCAGCTACACCACCAGCATAGGTACCTACAGTTCCGAAGAATTCGTCGAAGCTGTACAGGCCGGTGGGGTCGGTTCTGTTGATGGGGTTGGCGCCGGTGTAGAGGTAGCGGTTTTGTTCTTGGCCGGAGGGGTCGGGTTGGGTGAATCTGGCGGTGGTGGGGTCGTAGTAGCGGGCGCCGTATTTGATGAGGCCGGTGGGGTCGGTGTAACCACTGGTGTAGCGGTAGGGGTTGGTGGGTGCTGCGGTGCCGGTGGTGTATCGGGTGATGCCGTAGGGGTCGTAGGCGTAGGTGGCGACCT